>NZ_JBVVUU010000064.1:0-9278 GCF_056032925.1 Aeribacillus sp. JST-2 | reverse complement strand
TTGACACCCCCGAATCATACCAAGAGGGCTTTTTTTATTCAAGTCCCCGAAAAAACTTCTAACAGGAATGCTCCTTTAACTTCTGTTCATTGTCTTTGTCTTGTGATGACTTCTTGAATATTTTCAGTAAAGCCATTTTATTTCGAGACCATTTCATAAGACGTATTCCTGCTATCATAGCATGTCCCAGCCGGAACTGAATCATACATTTGAATGAAGTTTTAGAGGTTCTTTTCGTGAAATTTGGAGAAATCGAAATATCTGGTGAAACTAGGAAGTTTACATGATTAGAAGCAAATTGGATCACCATGCTTTTCAATGTCCACATTACACCGGCAGCAACACCGGTAGAGGCTGCCTCTCCCGTACCGATGACTGTATGCCATTCCCATTTCAGCACTTTAACTTTTTTAAAAAATTTATGAATAATGACAAATAAATGTTGAACCTGCCTCACTAATTCATTAAAGGATCGTTTGGCTTTTTGAATATCATGCTTGGAAATTTTTTTGATCGATTGATTTTTTGAAGTTTTTGAAATATTTTCTTGTTTGATTACTAAATTTGCATTTTTTTTATCCATTTTGATCATCGGAATTTTTTTCCGATAGCGAATGAGGCCTCGAAGCATTTTAAAGGTTATTTCCAGAAAATCGTCATCCTTCTCATGCAAATAGTCAATCACAATCGTTAGTTTCAGCAGCGAAAGGAACATTATTAAGATCAGCAAACCTCCTAACAACGAAAGAAAGAAAACCACCGCCTCCACATCCTTTCAGTGAACCATTATCACCTTTTCTTAAAAAAATAAACCTGCCAATTTGGCAGGTTTTATTTTTCTTCATGTATGACGGTTGTGTCGCTGAAAAGATCATGCAATCCTTGTTTTCTTTTTGTAAAAGCTGCCACCACGTATCCAATCCAGAAAGTCTTCGAAATATATCTTCCAATCCATTCACGAATAAGAACATCCCCCCATGTCAATTTTTTTCTCTTTAAGGAGATGACTTTTAAACCGAACACCATTTTTCCAATCGTTTGACCTAAAAATTTGGTCATGAGCACAAAATATAAAAAGAAAACAAGCGCGGAAGCAATTCGATAAGGAGAAAAAAGAAAATCGCTTTTCTCCAGTCCCATCAAAAGAAAAACCGGATGAATCAAAATGCGGGTAATGCTCGAAATGACGATTAAATCTAGAAGATATGCCCAAAATCTCATCCAAAATCCGGCAAAACGCTCTTCTTTAGTACAATCGCTGTCTTTTTGCTCCATTTGTTTGAATTCCTCGAATGTAGCGTCCATCATTGATCCCCCCTATTCCGCATACAAATACATTAAACGCGGGGAATTTGGTTTCGTGAACAGCTGGTAAAGGCCTTGAAACTCCATCTCTTTTGAAAATATTTTCATGGCTGTCATTGACAGCAAAGATTCCAGACCGGCATTTGCCTTATATTGAATAACTTGCGGATTTTTTAATTTCAAGTCCTTTTTCATAGCTTCCACCGTGTCATCAAAGTATCCGAGCATATCAACTAAATGAAGCTCCTTCGCTTGCCGTCCGTCATAGATGCGTCCATCAGCAATTTTGCGCACTTCCGTTTCATCCATTTTTCTCCCTTTTGCAATGACATCGACAAATCCTTCATATGCATTGTTCACAAGTTTTTGAAGAATGTCTCTTTCTTCTTTTGTCATTTCCCTCGTTGACGACATGATATCTTTATATGGTCCGCTTTTGATTGTTTCAGTTTTCACGCCAAATTTTTCAGCCAGTTCACTGTAGTTGATTCCTTGCATAATAACTCCGAGCGATCCTGTCATCGTATCAGGTGCGGCAAAAATTTTATCAGCGGCAGTTGAAATATAATATCCGCCTGAAGCTGCCATTGATCCCATCGAAACATATATCGGTTTTTTGGATTTTTCCTTTGCCTCCAATAATTCTTTATGAATCTCCGCGCTTTCAACGACGCCTCCTCCCGGAGAATTGACCCGCAAAATAATTCCCTTGACGCTGCGGTCCTCTCCGGCCTTTTCAATGAGCTTTAGAAATTGTCTGTGATTGTAGCCTTGGCTCGTAAATATAGAGGCAACATCTTCTCCAGTGTCTTGAATCACGCCATTGACTTCAAGGACAGCAATTTTTTGATCCGGCATTCCATCTTTCACAATTTCTTCTGAAAACGGTGTTTGGAAAAAATTTTTCGATAATTTTTCAGCATTAGAAGCTGCAAAGGAAATAAAACTGATTATGGTTGAAAAAATAAATAAAACTGCTGCTATTCCTAAAGCAGCCCACCTTTTAGCAGACAAATCTATAACCTCCTTGATTTTGCCCCATTTTTTGCATACGATTTCATGATAAAGTGATAAAATTGACATATAAATTTATTTTAACACGATTTCCTCAGCATGTGGAGAATACTTCCAAGGAAGGAGAGTTTTTCTGATGGATCTTCGCCGCAATGTGTATTTTTTTTATAAAGAACATAACGAATTGAAGCAAAAGGTAGCACCTTTAATAGATTTAGCGGAACAATACAACTTCACCGTCGTCTCTGATCCAAAAAAAGCGAACATCATTGTGGCCATCGGAGGGGATGGAACGTTTTTACAGGCAGTGAGAAAAACGAATTTTCGCGATGATTGCTTATACATAGGAATCGCAACCGAAGGACATATCAGTTTTTACTGTGATTTTCACATCGATCATCAAGAGAAAATGGTGGAAGCCCTTAAACTTGAAAAAGTGGAAGTGCGAAAATATCCAATCATCGATGTCACAATCGACCAAGAAATCAAACTGTCCTGTTTGAATGAATGCAGTGTTAAATCAAGCATTATTAAAACTTTTGTCATCGATGTGTTTATCGATGATTTGCATTTTGAGACGTTCCGCGGAGACGGTATGATCATTGCTACGCCAACGGGAAGCACTGCTTATAATAAATCCGTCAAAGGAGCTGTTGTTGATCCACTGCTCGATTGTTTGCAAGTCAGCGAACTTGCCTCATTAAACAACAATATGTATAGAACATTGGATTCTTCCTTCATTTTAAGCGGCGGTAGAAAACTAACGCTAAAAGTTGCTCAAGACGGCAATGACCACCCAATTATCGGCATGGACAACGAAGCTTTAAGCATACGGCATGTTCAACAAATCGATATCCAATTGGGCAAGAAAAAAATCAAAACGGTGAAATTAAAAGATAATTCTTTTTGGGATAAAGTGAAAAGAACATTTTTATAGTGGTGTCTATGAATAAGAGCGAAAAGGTGAACCCTTTCCGCTCTTTAAGCCATTGTATTTTTTTATATTTATTGCATTGTGCCGCCAGACATTTGTTGCTGAGCAAATGCCACAAGCCGTTTTGTAATTTCACCGCCAACAGAACCGTTTGCGCGGGAAGTAGTTTCTGGTCCTAAGTTTACGCCGAATTCTTGTGCAATTTCGTATTTCATTTGGTCAAGAGCTTGCTGCGCTCCTGCAACTAAAAGCTGGTTGCGGCTTCCTGATCTACCTTGAGCCATGTGTTTTCACCTCCTTGTGGGATTAGATTGTGAAAAAACACATGGCTTCATACAATAAAAGGCATGGAAATTGTTTTGTGTATTTGCAATTTATAGAAGGCCTTCCAAATCATCTTCCATTGTCTTTTCAGCATTCACGTTTTCCGGCAATTCAATAGTGATGGTCTCTTCGATCGCCTTTTTAATAAGCGGGGCAAAATCAACATAGCTTTCATATTTCAATACTTTTTCTCTTTTCGGCTTTGTTTTCGGCGATGCAGGTGTAAAAATGGTGCAGCAATCTTCATAAGGCCGATTGGAGATAGGAAACGTTTCAATTTTTTCAGCAATGTCAATAATTTCGTTTTTATCCATCGAAATGAGCGGCCTTAATACAGGCGTTGTTGTTACTTCATTAATAGCATACATGCTTTCAAGCGTTTGACTTGCAACTTGTCCCAAACTTTCCCCTGTAACAATCGCCAGCGCATCCCGCTTCTTCCGAATTTCATCAGCTATTTTCAACATCATTCTTCTCGTTGATGTCATCGTATAGTTGCTCATGATGTTTTGTTGAATGGTCACCTGTATATCTGTAAAAGGAACAATGTGGAGAGTAATTTTTCCTCCATATTCTGTTAATTTTTTTACGAGGTCAATGACTTTTTGCTTAGCTCTTTCATTCGTATATGGAGGGCTGAAGAAATGAATGGCTTCGATCTCAAGGCCCCTTTTCATGGACAAATAGCCGGCAACAGGGCTGTCAATCCCCCCCGAAATCATAAGCATTGCTTTGCCGCTTGAACCGACGGGAAGCCCTCCTGCTCCTTTATAATCTTTGCACATAATATAAGTGGCATGCGGCCGTACTTCCACCCGAACGTTTATGTCAGGTTTATGGACATCTACTGTTAAATCTTCCGTATGAATCAAAATGTGCCGACCGATTTCATAATTTAATTGATCTGACGTGAGAGGAAAAGATTTATCCGCTCTTTTGGCGGAAACTTTAAATGTGTCTCCCTTTTTGTACAACTGCTTAACTGCTTCTAACGCCCGCTCCTTAATGGCTTCAATTTCGCTCTCTACCCTGATCGCCAGACTGAATGACTGAATGCCAAAAACAGTTTCAAGTTTTTTGGCTACTTTTTCTCCATCCTCGCCGTTAAGCTGAATGAACAACCGATCTCGATTCGCCGTAAAATTGAGCGACGGAAAAGAAGAAAGCGATTGTTTCACATTGTTTTTCAACTGATTTACAAATTGTTTGCGGTTTTTTCCTTTTAACGACATTTCCCCGTATCGAACTAAAATGTGATCATATTGCATCTTTTATAACCCCATTATCTTTCTTAATTTTTGAATAGATCCCGGAAGGACGTCAATCAACGGCATGACATCCTTAACCGTCTGTTTGATGGATAGGCTTACTCGTATGGAGCTTTCGGCAATTTTCTTATCCTTGCCCATCGCAAGCAGCACTTTGCTTTCCGATTTCTTCCTTGAAGAACAAGCCGACGTTGTCGATACATAAATATGTTCTTCTTCCAGCATATGAACGAGTACCTCCGCTTTCACACCGGGCACGGAAAAGTTAATAATATGCGGGGCAGAGTCATCTCTGGGGGTATTTAGCACCACTCCGTCTATTTTAGCAAGCTCGTCCATCAAAAACTGCTTTGTTTCCATAAGGCTGGAAATATGTTTTTCATAATCATCCAGCGCCAGCCTTAATCCTTTTGCAAGCGAAACATTTCCGGCCAAATGCTCTGTTCCGGATCTTAAATTCTTTTCTTGCCCTCCTCCGGAAATAAGCGGAAGAATTGGCGTGTTTTCTTTTATATATAAAATGCCTGTTCCGTTCAGAGCATGGAATTTATGACCGGAAATTGTGCATAAATCAACATTAGCCTTTTTTATATTTAAAGGAACTTTTCCAATTCCTTGCACATGGTCGACATGATAGATGATATGCGGAAATGGTTTCAAAACTTGTCCAATTTTTTCGATTGGCTGAATGGTTCCGACCTCATTGTTGACATGCATGGTGGAGACTAGAACGGTATCTTTCCGTATCGCTTTTTTAATATCGTCAGGGTCGACAAATCCTTTTTCATTGACAGGAATCCATGTCACTTCAAATCCGAATTGTTGTTCGAGCTGATGGATTGCTTCGCTGACTGATGGATGCTCAATGGTTGTCGCAATGATGTGTTTTCCTCTATGTTGCTGCGCAAACGCAGAGCCTTTAATTGCTAAATTATTCCCTTCCGTTGCTCCGGAAGTAAAAACAATTTCCTGTTCGCTTACTCCCAATAAACGTGCTGCTTGCTCACGCGCTTTGCCGAGCAGCCTTTCCGATTGGACGCCAAGACCGTGGATCGAAGAAGGATTGCCAAAATATTTTTCTGATACTTGTTTGTATGTATCAATGACTTCAGGATAAGGGTTGGTTGTTGCACTGTTATCTAAATAAAGCATAGATCCGTTATGCCCCTTTTTATGATTTTTCAATATTATCCTATGCAATGAAATATATTAACATAAGTCGTGCGAATGAAAAAGAAAACAAATTAATTTATTATTTCTGAAAACAGCAGAGGTTTTCGTATTTTAGAAAACAAGAAACCCGTCTGGCGAAAAGACGGGCTATTCATCATTCTTTATTTCTTTTTCGACAAGAGCAAAAATTTTATGTAAGGCCTCTGAATCAATCGCTTCAATAGCAGCGGCGGTTTGCTCCAGAGACTTGGCATATTCGTAGTTCCTGAACAATTGTTCAGCTTCTTTTAATTTTCGGTCGAGATCATGATAGCGGCTTCGGTAGCGATTGCCGTATTGAATGAGTTTTTCGATTAAATACACTTGCTCAATCATTTGGTCTGTTTCTATTTTCAATTTTTCAATCATGTTCACAGCATCATTGAGATAGACTTGAACGTTTTCCATATTTAACGGAATTTCATCAAGCGCTCTACCCGCTTTTTCAAGCGATTCTTGGGCGGTCTGAATTTGATCTAGAAAATGCGCAGGCAGTCCAGGAATATTGCTTTTTCGAATGGCTCGTTTTATATCAATCATCATCCGCTTTAATTCGTCCAGCTTGCTCCGGGCATTTAATTCATCCTTTCTTAAAGCCTGCAGCATCTCCTGCCACTCATTGTATTTTGCTTTTGCATCCTCCATTTGTTCGTTGAAAGCATTCAGTTCTTCCTGCAAAACGGAATACGCAATATTGGACTGTTCAATGCTGGTCAAAATATGATTATAATGGTTCTTTAATTGGTTCATCTGTTTATCCAGTTCTTTTAACATTTCAACATCATCATTTGACAATTGGTAGCTTTGTTTGACAAGCATGACTTGTTCTTTTAATTCCTTTTTTTCAGCAAAAAGCTTTTGCAGCTTTTCCCCGATTTTTTCAGCTTCCTGCTTGACATATTGGCTCGCGTACACTTCTTTTTCAAACAAATCATATATATTGTCGATCATTTCCTTAATTGCTTCCAAGCCTGTTTTGACATCTTCAGCTTCCGCATTGCTGAGCTTGTCTTTCAAGCTTTCCAAATTCTTTTCAATGGTGGAAATTTCCTTGTCCACTTCAAGATGTTCAAGATGATATCCTTCTTCAAGAAGCTTTTTATATCCTTCTTTCAAATCGGAAAGTTCATTTGGAACAATCATTTGACACTCCGTCAGCAATTTAGGAATATCGTCAATCTTTTCTTCGAGGGCGGAAAGTTTTTTCTTCTCTTCATTTAAAATTTTTTTTGCTGTTAAATAGTTTCCGCCATCCATTTCAGCGACAAATCTTTTTACTCCCTCCTGTATGTCATCAAGTGTTTTTTCCAAATTTCGATATGCGCTTCCAAAAGTGTGGCGGTGCGATAGCAGCGTTTTTTTCACTTCTTTCAACTTTTGCTTGACTTCTTGGCCGTCTGTTATGTTTTTGTTTTCAGTCGCCACAAGCTCATTAATTTCTTGAACAATGCTTTCCATTTGCCCTTCAATATCTTTTAAAACAGAATCAATATGTATTAAAATTTCTTTTGATTTTTTAAAACGGTATTTTTCCGCATATTCTTCCGCATCAAAAAGAAGTTCTTCCACTTTTGGAAGAAGAGTTGTTAAAATTTCCTCCCAATCTTGCCGCCAACGTTCAAAGCTTTCTTCCGTTTCACCGCTCATTTTCAATTCTTTCACTTTAGCCAGCTCATCGTTTATCGACTGGTTCATAATTTGAATTTTCCACGCTTCCAGCCTGTCCACTTCTTTATATATATTTTTTCGAAATCCATATCCTACGCCGAATATGAGAAAAAGAACTAGAATTAATGCAATTACGACTTCCATCATGAGACCCCTCGCTCCATTTACATTCTAAAAAGGGCATTTTATATTTAACGACATTGTCGAAAATGTACTATATAAAAAAATAATGTCATCTCAATGTAATTATGATACCATGATAACAACATTTTTTGAGCAAAATTTTTATTTTTTTCACATAACATGACAATATTTTTGAGGTGAAGGAAATGAAAAAAGATGGCCATGTCCACACTCCCTTTTGTCCGCACGGTACAAACGATTCGTTGGAGTTATACATTGAAACAGCCATTCAAAAAGGTTTCACTGACCTTACATTTACCGAACATGCACCACTACCAGAAGGTTTTGTCGATCCGACGCCCGAACAAGACAGCGCCATGTCCCGAAATGAAATCGAACGCTATCTGTTTGTTTTGCAAAATTTAAAAAAACAATATCAGGGTGTTATCAACATTCATATCGGGCTTGAGGTTGATTATATTTTCGGGTTTGAAGAAAACATCAAGCAATTTTTAAATGATTACGGAACTCTCCTTGACGATGGCATTTTATCTGTGCATTTCTTATTGATCAACGGTTCCTATTATTGCTTGGATTTCGATGAGCATACGTTTGCCCTCATGATCAAGTTGTCAGGCGGAATTGACCATTTATATAAACTTTATTATGAAACGGTTTTGAAGGGCATTGTTTCCGATCTTGGAAAACATAAACCGAAGAGGATTGGGCACCTCACCCTTATTCGCAAGTTCCAAAAGCGATTTCCCGCCACATTTAACGAAATACCGCCAATAAAGACCATTTTTCAAGAAATGAGCAAAAGAAAAATGGAGCTGGATGTCAACACATCCGGTCTACGCAAAACTTTTTGCGGAGAGATTTACCCATCCGGGGATATCGTCGATCTTGCCAAGGAGAAAAAAATCCCTCTCGTCTACGGGTCTGACGCCCATTGCGCGAAGGATGTGGGAAGCGATTATTTATTATTTGAGAAGATGGCGCGCCCCTAAACGGATCGCCTCTTCTTTTTTTGCAAACAATATTTGTTCCAGCCAAGAAATAATTTGTTGATGGTACTGTTTTACAAAATATTCCTCATAAGGATTGATATGGAGCACTTCATACAAATATTGAGGCTGCAAAAACGGCATGTTTAATATACTTTTCAAATAAGCAAGAAAATGGGCAATGTTCACTTTTTTCAACTCTTTCGCTTTTATGCCTTGTTCAAGCAGCTTGTGAAAATAATATTTTTCTTTGGCTAAATAGGTCGTCATCACCTGGCGAATCAGCGTTGAGTCAAGGGTGACTTCCCGATGGACAAAACGCGCCAGCATCTGGTTATTAAATTGATAACTGTAGTTGAGCAATTTTCATTACAATAATTACCATGTAAAAAGAGACAAACGGAGTACCCCTTATGCCACATG
>NZ_JBVVUU010000063.1:0-11104 GCF_056032925.1 Aeribacillus sp. JST-2 | reverse complement strand
TTGACACCCCCGAATCATACCAAGAGGGCTTTTTTTATTCAAGTCCCCGAAAAAACTTCTAACAGGAATGCTCCTTTTAACTTTTATATAGAAAATCTTCAAAAAGAACCGTTGACCCACATTTTTAAATAGAGTCACGTTTTGAATCAATATTTTGGGTAATCCGATCCATTATAATTGCTAAAATAACGATAGCCACGCCCGCAACAAACCCCGACCCCACTTGGGCACGTTGCAAAGCTGACAGGACATCCCTGCCAAGACCAGGGGCTCCGATCATTGATGCAATAACAACCATGGATAAAGCAAGCATAACCGTTTGGTTGATTCCAGCCATTATTGTCGTTTTAGCCATTGGAAGTTCAACTTTAAATAACTTTTGTAATCCTGTACTGCCGAATGCTTCAGATGCTTCAATAAGTTCTTTCGATACTTGGCGTATCCCTAAATTCGTAAACCGAACCGTTGGCGGTGTAGCAAAAATTAATGATGCAAAAACACCCGGAACCATGCCGATTCCAAAGAAAGCAACAGCTGGTATCAAATATACAAAAGCAGGCATTGTTTGCATAAAATCTAATATAGGTGTAATAACAGATTCTGCCGTTTTGCTTTTAGCCATGAAAATTCCAATCGGAACGCCAATTACAACGGATAATATACTGGCAATCAAAACTAGGGTAAAAGTTTGGATGAATTGGTTCCAAAGACCTTGATTGTAGATGAACCAGAGGCCAACAATTGCAAATGTGGGTAAACCGATTTGTTTTCTGCCTGTAAAAAACGCAATAATGGCAACGATAAGAATAAAAACAATTGGAGGAATTAATAAAAGTGTATTTGCCGAAAGCTCCATAAAATTGCCAAAATGTTCTTTGATCGGGTCAAATAAAAAAGAAAAAGAATTTGTTATCCAATCGGTAAATTCTTTCGTCTTCTCCGCAATCGGAATTTCAGGTACGACGTTTAAAACATCATTCAGCATTTTGCCCACTCACCTCGCTTTCCCCAGCTAGGGCAGCTATGACTGAGCCCCGAACAATAATGCCTATTAACTTTTCATTTTCAACAACAGCAACTGGAATAGGCGAACCATGTATAACAGCAAATATCTCTTGCATCGGTGTTTCCTTGTCAACACAAGGAATATCAGTTTTTAAAATTTCCCTTATATCCCGAATGCCTTTTTTTCCGGCTTCCGATGCATCATCCGCAGTTACATAACCTTTCAAGTTGCGTTTACTGTCTACAACGAATATGCTGGATATTCCTTCTTCACGCATTCTCTCCAAAGCAACCCGAGGGCCATGTTTATCGAGATTAATGGTTTCTGGCCGTTTCATAATATGTTGGGCAGTTAAAATTTTAGTACGATCTACATCCTCCACAAACTTCTCCACATAATCATTCGCTGGATTTACTAAAATTTCTTCCGGTGTCCCAATTTGGACAATGGATCCGTCTTTCATTAACGCTATACGATCGCCCAGCCGGAGTGCTTCATCCAAGTCATGTGTAATGAAAATAATCGTTTTTTTCATTGTTTCTTGTAAATCTAGCAACTCATCTTGCATTTCTTTCCGAATTAAAGGATCGAGTGCAGAAAAAGCTTCGTCCATTAAAAGCACTTCAGGGTCATTGGCCAAAGCTCTAGCCAAACCAACACGCTGTTGCATTCCACCGGATAGCTGATTTGGTTTTTGATTTAGGTACTCCCCTAATCCGACCATTTCCAATGCTTTAATAGCTTTCTGCCTGCGTTCCCTCTTAGGTACTTTTTGAATTTCAAGTCCGAATTCTGTATTTTCTAAAACCGTTCGATGAGGAAATAACGCAAAGCGTTGAAATACCATGCTTATCTTTTTTCTTCTGATTTTACGCAGCGCTTTCTTATCCATTTTCAACAAATCTTCGCCATCAACATAAACACTGCCTTCAGTCGGTTCTATTAATCTGTTTATTAAACGTACTAACGTCGATTTACCGCTTCCTGATAAACCCATAATGACAAATATTTCCCCTGCATTTACGGAGAAAGATGCACGGTTCACTCCAACAGTATTTCCGGTTTTAATTAAAATCTCCTTTTTCGATAATCCTTGATCCAATAGCTTTAATGTTTGTACAGGGTTTTTACCAAAAATTTTCGACAAATTTTTTACTTCAATGATTGGCACTACTTTCACCCTTTTTTATTAAATCAGTATTTTCTAAAAATATCAGCCGCCTCAGATTGTGGATTTAAACATAACTTGGACGATTTTAATTTACTTTTCAAGTATATAAAAGAATAAATATCAACACAAACTCGATAATCGCTTATATTTTTTGCTCAGCAAGTATATGATCAATTATTCACAAATATTCACAAGTAATTCTCAAAATTCCTCTTATATGCTTAGAAATATTCACCTAAACAAATCATCGCAATATGAAAGTGAAAAATCTTTTGAATCACGGAATTTGTGTATCTTAAAACCAAATAAAACTTTACTTGACTAATTAAAAATGCGCTTTAAGTAACATAACGCAGCTGTCATTTGACTCCTACTGGAACATATTTAGAAGTTATGTTCCTTTTTTATAAAGGATTGAAAGCAAGAGATTAGATTCCTCCTAGGGTTGATACTCTATAAAAGAAATTTTCTTGTCTTTTCAATATTCACTTAACATGCCGCAGTTTCTAAATGAATAATTGTGATTTTTCTTTATAATCCGAACCCGACTTTTACAATGCGAAAGGGTTGTCCAAAAAATGATTTTCAGCCCAATCATGAAAAAAGTAAGCCCAAAGAATGCTGCTAAAATCAACATTCTTTGGGCTTTTATTTGGGAACATGTGACACTAAAATGGGCTAATTAGGCAGCCCCTTTCATCATTTCTATGGAGTTTCTGAAGCAGCCCCCTATTATTAAAATATATTATCAAAGCAAAGGAAAATGAATACATTTTTCAAGGGATTGATTCAGATCCTTTGATATAGTGTTCGCCAGCTCGCAATGGCCTAGCATTCGTTATTGACCTCATAAAAACGTTCCCCATCAAATGCAATCACGGGAACAATTTTGTCTGTTTTTGAAACGTACGAAATTCCCTTTTCATAAAAATGATATTCTTTTGGATAGGCTGCAAAGCTTCTGATGATATATTGATTATCCTTTATTTCGATGTCGCCATTGATGCATTTCAATTCGCCGTTTTCATAATAAAGATACGTTTTCGTGCCAAATCCATTTAGATAGGCGACAAGTTCCTGCCCCATGTCCCAATCGTCTCCGGTTGCATTTCCAAACAAATCGCTGTTTTCTTTGATGAAGAAAGATTGGCCAAACCGATTGCGTGACAGCTCAGGGTAATTATGGTTTGGACTTGACACGCAATAAGTGGAAGCCGCTTCACCTTTTTTCAACAATTTAGGGGTAGATCGAACATTCCAGTCATAGCAAAGAAACACGGCCATCATGGCGCGGTAGGCGGCTTTTAAATAATCTATTTGTCTCAGGTGTTCATAAGCAACCAGCGTAGAATAAGCCACCAATCCTCCCCACAAGGAATGAACCATATAGGCCAACGCTTCCCACCAGCGATCCGGATTCTGTGAACGGTAATCATTGCTAAATCCGATGTTCGCCAATAACAATTCACCATATTTTGCGGCTTCCTCTTTGCAGCCAAAAAGGAGAAGCGTTTCACAAGATGGTCCAAATCCTGCATTGTCATAATAATGTTCAGTAATAGCACCAGCCAAATGTTTGCTTTCATTTTTTAGCTGAATGCCGAATTTTTCCCACAGTTCCGTTAATCGTTTTGAAGTACTTAAACCGCGGGAATCTTCCAGAAGATCTTGAATATACAGACTGAAAACACCGCATAGCCGTGTTTCCTTTTTCTCCCGCTCATCCTTGTGCAACGATTCATCAAACCGGGTAATCATTACCTCGGTCGCCCATTTTAAATAGGTTTCAGGTGGATTGTAAGATAAGTCTTCAGCGTTAAATTTTGATAATAAATAAAAAATGTGACCAATATAGTCTAAATCAAATATCCGATAAAATCCTCCATATAATTTCCTTGGTGAAGCAAAATCACCATCAATGAACCATTTTTCCTTCACATAAAAAACGGCACTTTTTTCTACTTTTCGAATTTCCTCAACCACTTTATCTGCTATTAAATTTTTTGTTAAAATAAGACAAAGTTTTCCCAATGACTCGCCTTGGTTGGAAACAGGCTGGAATGCAAAGCGGTCCGGGTGATCTTCCTTGTCAATAAAAGAGTGCTCACACAAATAACGAATTCGGTTCTCGATAATGTCCCTTATTGGTTCCAATACATTGAAAACAACAAAATCAATGGCGCCGTTATCGAACTCCAACACTAATTTCTTCTCACCAGGCTTATAAAAACGGGAGGTTATTTTAAATTCATCTTTTGATTTATATATGACTTCTTCATCAGGAATAACCGTTGACTTGACTTCATCTCCGTCAAATTGTTCAAACCAAATTCTCCGTATGTTTCTTCCTTTTGGAATTTTCACATCACATTGAAAACTGCTATTTTTAATCATAACCGGTGTATAATTTACAATCGGATGACCGAGCTTATATCCATTTTCATAAAAAGCTTCTTTCGATTCAAAAGGTTGGAATACAAATTCCCATTCCAAACTCCCTTGAGGGGCTATTTGTTGGGATGTATTGTTGCTATACTTATAAATCCAATCATATTTATTCTCAAATACACCAGAATTACATAAGATCAATGAATGAAAAATACAGCCATCCAATGAAGGAGAAACCTGTTCCAAAAATAAATTCTGATATCTACAATAAGAACCGACAGAGGAAAGGGAGCCTCTTGTATGGTACAACCCAAGGTGAGGCCCCTGATTGCTTCTTCGCATACATGCTAATTTGCTATAATGATTTGATAAATGCGGGAATACCGCACAAGATTCATTTATATTTTTGGCCACGTTACGATCGCGAAACATAATATATGCTATGGACGCCCATACATAAAATGATTCTATTGTAACCTCTTGATGGGAATCATTATTGATGACTTTGATCGACCATATGAACTGGTCATTTTTTGTTAAATCATATTTCAAGCAAACGGTAATTTTTCCAAAGTCATATTGTACTTCAACCTCCTGATCCTTATCCTGCCTAATGACAGGGCTGCGATCTGTACTATGAAACGTTTGCCCTTCGCTCACTAAAGTAAACTGGCCAAATAATTTATCACTGTCTTGAAAACCGTGTTGAGTTAAGTACTCATTGTTGATTACCCAGTTCATTTGAAAAGGATCGCCGTTTATTCGCAACTGTTCGACTGTCCCATCAGCATTCAATGCTATAGAAAATGCTTCGTTTTGAATTGTATTCAAAAAGCTACCCTCCATCTCCAAAAATCCTGTCTCTATTTTATTGAAGAACGATTTTATTTTTTATCGCATTAAAATCTGCTGTTCCGAATATATCCATAAGTTTCCAATAACAGGAGACGGCAACGGCAGGAATCCACGGGAAGCATGTCTTATTTCCTTCGCCTTTCCAGCGTTTTCCGAATCCCGTATCACCAAACATCGGATCATCTTTCGCCCACCAGCTGATCAGATAACCTTCTTCCTGTAATCCTATATAACGATATCCCCAATCTTTCTCCGGTGTAGCAACTGTTTGATTACAACCGTGCCATAGCAGCTCTGCCACTTTCATTAACTCGGCATCCTTCGTCATGACAGCGATCTCTGCCATTTCAGCAACTCCCGATAATTCAAACGGATGCGTATAACCCGCTCCAGGAGTATCACATGCGCCAATTCCTGTGCTGCGGAAACCATACTTGGCAAGCGTACTTTCCGGAGGCAGCGGAACATCCCATAAACAAGTCCAAGAAGCATTAATTCTCGCAGCATGATGAGCGCCCTCAAGATAATAATCATCGTTCGTTGCCTTATATAGGGCAAGTAAGGCAATCATCGGGAAATAAATACTTTCATTATCAATTAACTGGCCTTTGGCATAAATACTGTCATGAATGCCGCCATTGAACCGAACTTTATTGACAATGATTTCTTTAACAAATTTTCCAGCTCTTTCTGCAGCCGCTAAATAGCGTTTGTCACCTGTAATGTTATACAGCTTAACAAGAAACGGAATTGAAGTAGCTGTTGAAGACTTCTGCTCATATAGCGTTGTTCCAAACCAAAATGCTGGTTCTGTAATTGGTTTCGCCTCCAAGTCATATGCGCGATACCATGATCCGTCTTCTTCTTGAGTTTTAAGAAGGAACTCGCCATAGCGAATCGCAGCATCAAGCCAAGATTGGTGTATGTTTCCTAATTGTTTTTCATAATCATAGATTAGCAGGAGTGCTTCTGCATCTTCATTCATACAACGTAAATAAGATCCTTTGATTTTTTTCAAATGCTCTATGACGAATTTACGATGTTCATACAACGGCCCCATTAACCTTTCAAGTTCTTCTCCTTCCGCATATGCCAATGGGAGAAGCAGGCCAGTCCACCAAAAGTCAACAGATTTTTTATCAGTGTTATACAGGTTATAAAACATTCCTTTTTCAGGAATATGGGCTTTATTGACGAAGAAATCTACAATTTTTCTTGCTCTTCTTACATATTCGCCATTGCCCATTTGATAACCAAAACGCATGACATTATATGCGTTTAAGACATTTTGCCCTGTAAATCCGAATTGAATAATGTCACTTAACTGCTCACCGTTTTGCGGATGGCAATTCAGCACATACCCTGCCGGCTCGTTGGGATCGTCTTCTGCATTCAACTCAACATAATATCGATTTAGCGCTTCCAAACGATATTTATTTAATTCTTCCGCAGTAGCCGGCAGATCCACTGGAATAGGGTTCAAGTCGTTAATTCTTCGGGCATACATATCCCACATTGCATCGATGAAACTAGGAGAAGAATTGACTCTAACTTGGTAGGAAACTTCAACCGTTTCTCCTGTTTGAGCTGGCCAAAATGATTCCCAACCGGGTCTTTCTTTCATATATAAAGCATGGCATCTTTCCCCTTCATAAAAAGGATAGGAAGCCCTTAAAATCATCTGCGGCTTGCCTGCTGCTTGTCCTTTCCATACGCCTAATGCCCCAATATCCGTACGCTGAAGAAATACCCTTTCATTATTTGGACGATTCGGATAGGAATCATAAGCCGGTAGATCCGCTCTAATTAACGTCATACTTAATTTGGTTTTTTCATCATAAGCGAGAACAGCAAGCGTGTTTAAACGATCCTCACGATACATGAGATTCTGTGTTCCAAGATAATCTTCTACCCCATCTTCATCCAAGTCATTTTTGTCATAAAGAGCAGGGGGGGCAAAATATCTTAAATCAGGAAACTCCGTCCCTTCCGGCGAGTTGGTATAAAGATCAAGCCGAAGCCGGAAACCTCCTTGTTCAACTCCGCGAACGACCTCTACTTTTCTGTCAACTGTCCATGTATCTGGAGATACTTGTTTCCAAGAGTCAATCACCTTAAACAACCCGTTGTCATCGGTTTCAACCAATGCTTCTCCACATATTTCATTTCCATTTTCATACAAATTAGTATATCCAAATGCATATTCTTTTTTACTATCATCCGGAGAGCCTTCATTCCAAGTTTCCAATATGACGGGTTTCATCACATTTAGAATGCTGCGGTCTTTAACTGCTGAATTGATTGCAAAAAATTGAGGCGCAAACCCTGTTTCAGTTTTTTGCATTACCATTCTCAATTGTAGTTCCATGCGTTCTTCCTCCTTTTATTTAACTGCTCCAGCTGTTAATCCTTTTACTAATCCTTTTTGTGCAATAATAGTAAAGACAATGACAGGAATGATATACAATATGCCATTAGCAGACATCTGGCCCCAGTAAGTTTGGAATGTCGTTACGTATCCTGCAATCCCCACCGGCATTGTTTGCGCTTCTATTGTTCTAGTTAAAGTAAGAGCCAGCATAAATTCATTCCAAGCAACTAGAAAACTTAAAATAGATGATACTCCAATGGCCGGCAGCGACAGGGGCAATACAATTTTCACGAATTTTCCAATTGTACCTAATCCGTCTATTTCAGCAGCTTCTTCAATTTCCTTTGGCACTTGGCGGAAAAAGCCTTCTAAAATCCAGATCATTAAGGTCAGCATAAGCGGCAAGTAAGTGATGATTAATGCAAGTTCAGTATCAATAAGCCCTAGCGTTTTCATGATCATGAAATATGGGATAACCAACGTAATCGGCGGAAACATCCTAACTGCAACGATAAGGGCAAACAATATACCACTGGCTCTAAAGCGGTATCGTGCGAATCCGTATGCAGCCGGTGCTCCAATCACAAGTGATAGGATTAAACAAACTGCTGCGACAACAATACTGTTTGTCATAAATTGTTGAAAATCACCTTTCCCCAGCACTTCCACATAATGTTCCATTGTCGGCGACTCAGGGATCCAAACTGGAGGAATGGCAAACATTTCTACATCGTTTTTGATCGATGTTAAAAATGTCCATAGAAACGGAAAAAGAACAAAAATGGTCATTGCAATTAAGACTAAATATGACACCACATTGATCGCCACTTTACGGTTCATTACACTTCACCTTCCTTTACCCGCAGCAGGCGGAAGCTTATATAACTAATCACTGCTACAATCATCATGACAATAAATGAAGCTGCAGCTCCTTCACCAAATTGCATATTGGTAAATATCATTTTGTAAATATAAGTACTCAAAACTTCTGTTGCACCACCCGGTCCGCCTTGTGTAAGAATGTATACGATATCAAATACTCTAAAAGCATCTGCGAGTCTTACGATTAAAATAAGTAAAATAGCGGGTTTTAGTAATGGCAGGGTAATATAGTAAAAAATTTGATAGCTTTTCGCTCCATCAATTTTAGCTGCTTCATACAATTCCTCTGGAAGGGAAGCCATACTAGCTAATAAAACTAAAATCACAAACGGTGTGGCTAACCATAAATTGGATATTAGAACCGCAATCTTCGCCGCAAAAGGATCGACCATCCATAATAATCCTTTTATTCCAAAAGCGGATAAGATATAATTGATCGCTCCGTACTGATCAGCAAAAAGCCAACGCCATTGTAAACCTGAAACAACAGGCGCAATCATAAGCGGAAGAGTAAAGATCAATTTAAAAAATTTTGTACCAGGCAAACTGCGATTCAAGACAATTGCCACAACCATCCCGATTAAAAGTTCAAGGAATATAGTAGTGACAACAAATCCAAACGTTTGGACGGCTACTTTGCCAAACTCGCTTGATTGCAGCAATTTCAAGTAATTTTCCAATCCAACAAATTTGAATTCTGTCATATTCATATTTGTTGATGAAAAGCTTAGCCATAGAGACCACAAAATCGGATAAAACACTGTGATCCCCATAATGATCAAGGTAGGAAGTACTAGAAAGAACCCTTTTTTCCCGTTTGGATTGCTGCTTCGATTTTTTTTCAGCACATTGCTTTTTGTCATAACCTTCACATGATTGTTGGCCATAATGATTAAAATACCTCCCCTATTAAACCAAGAAAACGGGCTGACTCTTCTAACCGCTTGTCACACACAGTGTAGGGGTAAAAATATTCCTTTTCACTGTACCGTGGCTGAAATTTTCCTTTCCGAATTGAGCCAGCCCATCAGAAAAACGAGATGTTTAATTATCGCTTGAGGATTTCTTGAATATCATCGGCAGTTGCCTTTAATTCCTCATCAAGACTGTTCGGTTGCGACATAATTCTTGAGAGAGTTACAGCCAACCGTTCTTGAATAGAAGGGAATTTTGGAGTTTCAGTAAAAGATACCCCGCCAACAATTGCTTCAGACATTATCGTAATGGCCTCTTTATCTTTTTCAGTTAATTTTGCGTCTTTTGAAATGGCTTCCAAAGCAGAATGGCGCGGAACCGGATTAATAAACTGAGTTCCCAGTCTTTGTACAACTTCCGAACTTGTAGCCCATTTAACAAACTCCCATGCAGCATCTTTATTTTTCGAGTCTGATGAAATTCCGTAACCCCAACTCCAGATAGCGCTTCCATTCTGTTGACCTTTTGGCTGAACAGCTACAGAAAATTTGCCGGCTACCTTAGAGCTTTCAGGGTTATTTGCCAAGGCATACATGTAAGGCCAGTTTTTAACCATTGCCACTTTTCCTTGCATGAACAGATTGTGCACATCTGCATTATCATAGCCTACTGCGCCTGAAGGGCTAGTTTTATCTTCATGTTGGATGGCAACTAAATACTTAAACGCATTTTTAACTTCAGGACTGTTGAAAATAACATTGCCATCTTTATCCCATAGTCCACCGCCTGACTGATGGATGACATCAAGTAAATGCGTAACAGGTTCACCGGTTTGTTTCCCTTCAATGATGGTACCGTGTACACCTGCCTCGATGTTATTAAGCTTTTTAGCATAATTTCGATATTCATCCCAAGTTGCCGGCGGAGTGTTTAATCCAGCTTTTTCAAATAAATCAGTACGATAATACACTATCGGCGTATGAACTAAATAAGGCAAAGCATATATCTCGTCTTTATATTTAACCGTTTCTATAGCATCTTCGACAAAGTCTTTTAAATCTTTCTCGCTAATTCGGTCTGATAGCGGTTCAAGAAATCCTTTGGCAGCAAATTCAGATATCCATGGCTGGTCCGTTTGATACACATCTATTGAACCAGTCGCACTCATTGCTTCTGTTAAAAAGCGTTGATGCATGCTATCATGAGGTATTTCGATAAAGTTGACTTTAACTCCCGTTTTTTGAGTGAATTCATCCACAATGTCTTTATAAAATTCCGTGTAAGGGCCTCCTGCTTCTACGCCTACAGTAATTTCAGAACTTTTTTGATCTTTTTCACCATTGGAATCATCAGATGATGATGCGCCTTTATTGCACCCAGCAAGAATACCTAAAAACAGAACCAATACCAGGAACATAAAAGAGATTTTTTTTGTCAACCGGATTAACCCCCGAGTTTTGGACATAGTTACTCTTAGTCTATCTTTTTCTTAAAATAGCTCTCTTTTTCTTGATTA
>NZ_JBVVUU010000062.1:0-11452 GCF_056032925.1 Aeribacillus sp. JST-2 | reverse complement strand
GACGGTCTGATTGACATCTAAATCCAGCTAACATGATGCAAGGTTCGTGTACAAATCACAGAAAATGGTGAAGAGACGAAATTTCAGGTTTTTATTTATATTTTTTTGATGTTAGTCTAGATTATAGACACAACGAATAGAGAAATGTATAGTAAATCTATCAATCATAGGGAGTGTCTATAATGGCTAGACGTTTTGATACATGCAGTAAAATTAGTGATGAGGAAGGAAAAGCGGTCACTCAAACCGCAAGACAACTCGATATTTCACCAAAAACTCTTCATAAATGGGTCGCAGATTATAAAAAAGATGCCGAACATAGTTTTGTGTGGAGGAAACTAGTTCCCTATTCATTCCAAATTCATTTCAGAGAAACCCTACCCCATTACATTACACAAAATTCTTGACGGTACCGGTATTTTTCAAACCAGCCCTTTAGCGGAAGTGCACATCTCTGCTCATTCTTTTCTTTTTAGCTATCTATTCAAAAGCTTAGTTGAAAGAAATGCAACGACGAATGGATTAATGGTAATAGATAAATTAAAAATACTGGAATCCGCATATTTAGGGGTGAAAAAGAACAACCTACATATAAAGTCGTGTTTAGCAATCCTAAAATAAGTAAGTGAAACCGCTCTTTTTTTAGGAAATAAATATGATTTTTTAAATGGGCTGGAGGATTCTCATCCTATTTTTGTTGCAATTGCACCAGTAGCCCAAATGAAATCGTAAGGAACACCAAGTGTTGTTCGTAATTTCATCGCCACCAAACAAATTTAAAAAATGTATTAAGTGGCAAATTCAAACATTCAATTTTTTCATTTTTATATCGCTTGACTTGGAGCCTCTAACGGAATGAGTTTTTGCGAAGGGGCAAGCGATAGGGTTTTGCAAGGGAAACAAGCTAATCTTACCCGTACTCCATGTAATGGTGAATATGCAAACTCTTTATTGCCAAAAAATCCATTTCTTAAATGCCATTAGCAATCGGGTATCTAATTATGCTTATTATCGTCTCTCTGTTCTCCGTGTCCAATTTTTTAGTCTAACATCAAAGCTTTATGTTTCGCCTATTTGATAAAACAAATGTGAAGTGCTACAGTCAAAAGTATGGTAAACTTTATTATCATTAAAATGTAATAAGGTGTTTGATTTAATGGAAATTAAACAATTGAAGTGTTTTCTTGAGGTTACACGTACCGGCAATTTTACCACTGCGTCTGAGAATCTGTTCATGACGCAGCCTGCTCTTAGCAGAATTATCAAATCGTTGGAGGATGAAATTGGAGCACCGCTTTTCATCCGTACTAGAAAAAAGCTGATATTAACGGATGCAGGTCGTATTTTAAAAAAACATGCTTTAAAAATTGAAAATCAGCTGCAGCAATTGGATACGGAACTTGATAAAATGTTTACGCTAAAAAAGCGACAAATTCGCATTGGACTTCCTACGATTACCAATTCGATTTTCTTCTCAAAACTGATTGCTTCGTTTCATGAAGAATATCCAGAGGTGATATTCCTATTGGAAGAGGATGGTTCAAAGCCAGTTGAAGAGAAGGTTCTCAATAATTTATTGGATTTTGGGGTAGTCGTTCTTTCTGAAAGAAATGAACATCTCGAAAGTATTAAGTTTGTGAATGAAAAATTAAAACTAGTTGTTTCCTCGTCTCATCGTCTTGCCGGAAAACAGGAAGTGTCTTTGCAGGAACTGAAAGAAGAGGACTTTATTATGTTCAACCGGGATTTTGAGGTAAGAAATCTTGTCATCAATTCTTGTAGAAAAGCTGGCTTTCAACCGAAAATTGTTTCGGAAACATCACAATTAGAGTTTATTCAAGAATTGGTTGCTTACAATATAGGTATTACTTTGCTGCCTGAAAGTACATGTTTAGAACTATCAGATGATTTTCAAACGATAACCGTCACCAATCCGGACATTGAATGGAATCTGGCAATGATTTGGAGAAAGGATGCAAACTTATCACAGATTGCAAAGGAATTTATCCGATTTGCAAAAGTAAAGCTGTCGACAGCTAATCCCGGCCAGGATTCCTAATCCAAATTGAGTCAACAATAAGAAGGCTTCCTCTTGATGAAGTGACCCCTGTCAAGTAGACAGGAATAAAAAAGCACATTTAAGCAGCCTGAGTCCTATATTCATAAGGACTCAGGCTATTTAATTTCTTTTGGAAACGTTGATGGTTATAAAAACGAATATATTGTGTACGGCATCCTTCACCTCTTCGGCCGTGCGGAAGGAGTACAGATTAAAACACTCTGCCTTGAAATGGCTGAAGAAGTTTTCCATGCAGGCATTGTCCAAACAGTTTCCTTTCCTGGACATACTGGCCTTTATATTATATCTTTTTAGTAGGTTGTTGTATTGACGGGATGTATATTGGAACCCCTGATCACTATGTAGGAGGAGTCCATTTACATTCCGTTTTTTTATGGCCTTTTTTAGCGTGTCGATGACCAGTTTGATGTCATTTCTTTGACTGATATGGTAGGCTACGATTTCATTGTTGTATAGATCTTTAATGGCGGACAAATAGAGCTTTTGCCCATTAATAATTAAATAGGTAATATCTGTCACCCACTTCTCGTTTGGCTTTGACGCGTGGAAATCTCGGTTTAGATGGTTGTCTGAAATCACATAAGGCTCTTTCTTTCCGTAATAAGGTCGTTTCTTCCGAATCACCGCCCGGATTCCCATCTCCCTCATCAGCCTTTGTACTCGTTTATGGTTGATATCCAGTTTGTGTTTCCGTTTCAGCCAAACTTTGACTCTCCGATACCCATAGATTCCTTTCACTTCTTCATGGCACTGTTTGATTTTTTCCTTTAGCTGCTCGTCTTCCAAGTGCTTCTGCGAAGGGCGTTCCTGTCGTTTTACCCACTTGTAATATCCGCTTCGAGACACGCCTGCTATCTCACATAATAGTTGAATCGAACCATAACACCCGGCCATTTCTTGAATGATCGTGAACTTCTTGTGAGCTGGTACTGCTTCCATTCCCCCTTTCACCTCTTTAAGAGCTTTTTTAGCATCTCTACTTCCGCCTCAAGACGCTTGATTTTCGTTTCAGGATCTTCTGGGCGAGTTCTCGGTCTTCCTTTATTTGGTCCTTTCGCTTTGCCCCGTTTTTCCTCCAGACCTTGTATTCCTTCCTGTTCATAGCGTTTCACCCATCGACGTACCATGGAATGACTAATTCCCAATTCTTTTGCCACCGCTTTGTATCCCATGCCCTCTTTCAAATATAAATCCACAGCTTTCTTTTTAAACTTTGCATCATATGTTTTTCGTATTTTCCCCATAGAAAAATCCCCTCCATAGTAGACAGATTAATGGGCTTTCTTTTTTCTGTCTACTATAAGGGGATCATATCATGATAAGGGAAGCTTTTTATTTTGTGCAGGTTAAAGAGCGCTTCCATACTATTTTGTAATGAATTGTATATAGGATTGGCATTGTATCTTTGCAAACCAACTATATTATAATTCTCTTTGTAAAAATTCTAAATGCGGATGAAGCGTACGCTTCAAAAGTATTTTTATTTGCAAGGTGATCATAATGGAAGCAAAAAAAATGAAAGAAACACGTGTTGTTCAAACCGATCAAGTGCTCATTAATGATTTGAACAATTATCATACATTATTTGGCGGAGTTTTAATGAAGAAGATGGATGCATGTGCGACGCTTTCCGCCCGCAGGCATACAAGGGTAAAGGAATGTGTTACAGCATCGACTGACTCCGTTAATTTCCTTGAACCGATCCGGGTAAGTGATTCGGTTTGTATTGAATCGTTTGTTAGCTATACAGGTAAAAGATCAATGGAGATTTTCTGTAAAGTGATTGCAGAAGATCTTGAAACTGGGAAGCGGAGAATTGCGGCTACTGCATTTTTTACATTTGTTCCCCTGGATGAAAATAAAAGACCGTTGGAAGTTCCGCCTGTTATTCCAGAAACAGAGGAAGAAAAATATCTTTACGAAACAGGAAAAGAACGTGAAAAGATTCGCAAGTTAAAAAGACAAAAAAATAAAGAACTTGTGTCCAGACTTTCACTAAAAAAACCATGGGATTAAACGGAACAAAGGGATGATACAGTATGATCATAACATCTAGTTACCATGAGTTGAAAAATGCCCAAGCTGCTATCGAAAACTTAAAGGAAACAACACCACCTATATATCGGAAATTTTTAAATATCATCCATTTGACCCGTCAATTACAGTATGGATATCAATATATGGGTTCTTTGCTGATGGATGAAGACCCGGATCAATTCCAACCGAATTTTCAGGATGATTATGTAATGTCCATCTATCGTCAGGAAATTGAAAAACTAAAAGCAGATAAAAGATTTCCGGAATTAAAACAATTGCTGCAATCATATAAACATATTAGCTATACAAACATTAGCAAGCTGGCTTTAGGGGAAAAACCAGCAGCATTAATTGGTCCAGCTGTGGTCCATTAATTGCTCGAAGGGAACTGAAAAAATTTAATTGGGTGGATCGAACTTTGATTCGATTCACCTTATTTATTTTTAAAGAGTGTTAAAAGGCTGCTTTCTCCGGTCATAAATTCCATGCAAACAGCTGTCCGAAAAAATGTTGCTTGAAAAAAGGGGCGCCTCTTAGCTGAAAAATCAACTTGAGACAGCCCCCACACCACCAACGGTTATTCTAAAGCCTTACTCCTTTTTAGTCCATTCCCCGACAAATTCGATTTCGTTATAGGAAAAGAAGTCTTTCAATATCTTTTCACGATCATCTAAGAAAAGCTGATCCGCTACTTCAGATACGAGCCTGCGTATCCCGTATTTCAAGCCGGAAAGAGCAGCTGCCGTAATACCGCAGCTGATCAAACCCGAATAGTTGAAAGCGAAAAGTCCGTACAGAAGTTTTTTGCCCTTTTCATCGCGGCTTATAAAAGCGAAACCAGGGCTGAGATAAGGATGGGCATCAAGCATTGGATTGGCCAACTCCTTCGGGGGATGATAGCGGTCTCCCCAACGAGCTATGTGGCTTTCGACAAGTCTCAGCTCCGGACGCAAAGCAGGATCAGTGACGAGTCCGGTGCAGATGATCAGAAAATCGAAGGTGAACTTGCCCTGAGGTGTGGTCACTACAGCACCCTGATCTGCAGCTTCAACATCAAGCCATGGCGCTCCTAAGTGCAGTTGAAAACCGGGCCATGCGGCTGCGCGTCCGAAGGTATCGTTGGTCGGCGGCTGATTATATTTAAAGAAATGAGCGATGATTGCATATTTATCAGCGTCCGATAGAGCTTGGAAATGTTCGATTAGACCGGAAACTTCCATATAGCGGATCGGATTAATACGCTGCAATTCCTTGCGGCGAACAAAGACATGAACTTCTGCCGCACCCTCTGATAAGGCGAAATTGGCATTATCAAAGGCAGATGCGCCGCCGCCCAAAATTCCGATCTTTTTCCCTTGTAGTGCTTTAAAATCAATTGCTTCTGAGGAGTGGGCATAGAGATGACGCGGCAATTTTTCAGCAATGAAAGGAGGAACATGCCATTCGCCGCCGCCTTGAATTCCCGTGGCTAAAATAACCTTTCGTGCGAGCAATATGTCCGATGGTGCACCCGTTCCTTCAATATGAAGCCGATGAATCCCTTCATCAGTCGGCTCTATCAGCTTCAGCTTCACTTCATTGATGACGGGCAGATTGAGAACTTTCCGAAACCAGCGCAAATAATTCATCCAGTCTCCCCGAGGAATTTTGTCCAGCGCTTCCCAGCCTTCCGGTCCGAATTGTGCTTCCCACCAAGCGCGGAAGGTTAGGGAAGGAATCCCAAGGTCGATGGAGGTCAAATGTTTAGGTGTTCGCAAAGTCACCATACGGGCGTAGGTTTCCCACGGTCCTTCCAAGCCCTCTCGGTTTTCGTCAATGACGAGAATGTTGGATATCCGCTCGCGTAGAAGACCGAAAGCCGCACCTAAGCCGCTTTGGCCGCCGCCGACGATCACGACATCGTAGACATGCCCTTCAGGTTTTTTTAGCGTTCGCACCCAGCTTGGACCTCCGAAGGCGAGATAGGAAAGATCGGTTTTCACTTGTTTGTTTAATGCCTCTAGGCTCATCCTTTTTCACTTCTTTCAACTGTAAGAATTTGAAAGTCACATATGTCAGCTTATCCGTAAACAGAAATCCGCATGAGAAGAATTATTATATTGAATCAATCATTATTGTTTTTACAGTACCACTTGCCCATATAGTATCACTTCAACCATTTTTATTGAATGTGTATTGTATCTAAAATCTCCTTTAATCATTATGTAAAATAACTAAAAATGCTTGTTTATTTTCCTCTAAGGAACGAATACCAAGGCTATCTTCATCTAGTCGTTCCTGCAAAACACGCTAAATCAGTCAATAGCTAACCGATTGCCCCGATTTTTCCTGCATATTAATGGACATAATTTGTGCAAAAAAGCGCATCTTCTGATGTTCGTTCCTCATTCAATTTGTATGGAAGCAAGCATTAAAAAGATGGTTTTTCTTAGTTCAAATACTGGTTGCTGCTGCAGGGCAGGACCATTTTTGTTTGAATCCGCAGCGGTCAGTTTTTTTAAAGATAACTATTAAAGCCGAGTTTGTTTTAAAAAATTTTTTCTATTATTCGCAGAAATGAGTGATTACTCACTTCGCAAAATTCATTTGGTCATCTATAATGTATGTGAGTACTCACTCATTTTATACGAAAGGAAGGGAAAAAATGGCCTCAATGATTATTGTCCGTAAAGCTGCGATTTCATTCGGGAAGGAAAAAGTTCTAAAAAATATTGATTTGGACGTAAATGAGGGAGAGATTTTCGGGCTTCTCGGTCCGTCCGGCGCCGGTAAAACGACATTAGTCAAAATGATGGCAGGAATTCTTGAAGGAGATCAAGGAGAAATTTTGATCAAAGGTCAAAAAGTTCCTTCACTCGAGTTAATGAAATCAATTGGCTATATGGCTCAATCAGATGCCCTCTACCATGAGTTGACCGCTAAAGAAAACCTGGAATTTTTAGCTGCTATTTACGGGTTAAAACGACAAGAACGAAAGGCAGCGATTCAAGAAGTTTTAGAAATGGTCGATTTAACCAAGCATGGGGACAAAGTGGTGAGCCATTTTTCAGGCGGGATGAAAAGGCGGTTGTCGCTGGCGGCTTCGATCATGCATAAACCGGATCTATTAATTTTAGACGAACCGACGGTTGGAATCGATCCAGTGCTTCGCCAATCGATATGGCATGAATTAAGGAAACTAAAAAACAACGGGATGACCATTTTGGTTACGACCCATGTCATGGACGAAGCGGAAAAGTGTGATCGTCTGGCCATGTTAAGGGACGGTTATGTCATTGCTTGCGACACGCCGGAAAAGTTAAAGAAAAACCAAAAGGTTGATTCACTTGAACAAGCTTTTTTAGCATACGGGAGGGACGAGAAATGAAGATAGCAGCGGTTGTCATCCGAATTATAAGGCAGTTGTTAAGGGATAAACGGTCGATCGCGTTATTGGTCTTTGCGCCGCTATTAGTTATCACCCTTATCTGGCTGGTGCTGGACGGCGATCCATATGAGCCGAAAATAGCTGCGGAAAATCTCCCTCAGCCGTTTCAGCAAGCTTTACAAAACGAATTGGAGGAAGACGTTGTTCAAATGTCCGAAAGTGAAGCGAAGGAGGCTTTTCAAAAAGGGGAATTAGATGCGTTTATCACGGTAAAAAATCAACTTCCATATGTTTTGCTGGAAGGGAGCGACCCAACAGCCAATTCAGCGGTCATGAACGTGATTCAAACCGCTTTCAGCTCCCTGTCAGGGCAAAACAATGTGCAGCCGGCTGTTGAATATTATTATGGTTCTGACAATTTCAATCTATTTGATCAAATAGGTTCAGTGCTAATCGGTTTTTTCGTCTTTTTCTTTGTTTTTATTATAGGCGGCATTTCATTTTTGCGGGAAAGAACACAAGGGACATTAGAAAAATTGTTGTCGACGCCGATTAAAAGATGGGAGATTGTAACAGGCTATTTGTTGGGATTTGGCTTATTCACGATTGTTCAATCTTTCATTATTGTTGCTTATTCCGTATATGTACTTGATATTTGGATGGCAGGGGATTTTTGGCAGCTGTCAGTGGTCACTTTTTTACTGGCGATCACGGCGCTGACGCTTGCCACCCTTTTATCAGCCTTTGCGAATAATGAGTTGCAAATCATGCAGTTTATTCCGCTTGTCATTATCCCGCAAGTATTTTTCTCGGGGATCTTTAACTTGGAGACTATGGCAGAGTGGATGCAAGTGTTAAGTAAATTTATGCCGCTTACTTATGGAGCGGATGCCATGCAGGAAATCATGATCAAGGGAAAGAACTTATCCGATCTTTGGCATGATTTGCTTATACTAATCGGCTTTGCGCTTCTTTTCTATGTTTTAAATATATTTGCATTGAGAAAACATCGCAGGTTATAACAATAGTAGAGAGTATGAGGAGGAAAGCGTATGGAGCAGCAAGATTTTATGAACGAGCTAATGAAGGCGGCAGATAACAATTTAACACCAAAGCAGGCAAAAATTCTTCAAGCGGCAGTTGAAATTTTCGCCGAAAAAGGGTATGCTGCGACATCCACGAGCGAAATTGCCAAAAGAGCCGGAGTGGCGGAAGGAACGATTTTCCGTCATTACAAAACAAAAAAAGATTTGCTGATTTCCATCGTTTCACCGATGATTATAAAATTTGTTGTCCCCTTTTTTGCTGAAAAGTTTATCAATGAGGTTTTCCAAGATAAACACCTTGATGATTTTGAAGACCTGTTAAGGAAATTAATCTACAACCGCTATCAATTTGTTAAAAACAATGTTCCTCTGTTAAAAATCATTTTGCAGGAAATGGCGTTCCATACAGAAATTCAAGAAAAATATCGCGCCGCTTTTACGGAAACAGTTTTGCCTAGGTTTAAAAAAGTTGTTGACCATTTTAAGAAAAATGGGCAAATAGGCGATTTTCCCACTGAAACTGTTATTCGGTTGACGGTTAACACGGTTGTTGGCTTTTTCATTACCCGCTTTGTCGTTATGCCGGACTTTCCATGGGATGATGAAAAAGAATTGGAGTACACTGTCCAATTTATTCGAAGCGGGTTAAAAGGGGTTTGACAGGATAGGCCTGAATTCAAGCGGGGACGTCTCCCTTCTTTATATCCAGAAAATGGATTGAGTGGAAATGCTAATTTAACTATGTACAAAAATGATTGTTTAAAGCTATATAGTTTCTCTCATTGCCTTAGGGCAACTTTACATGGAGAGGCGGGCATGATAGCCTTGTTAGGCGGAGCCAGCTATTGATATTGCTGGCTTCTTGGCTCGTAAGTCATGCCCGTAGAGGCTCCATGTCAAGTTATACTATCCACCATTTAATAACATAATTATCCATAAAATCATTTTTTACATCACTATACAATCAAAATTGTACATTCTTATTTTGACATTTACAGATTGAGGGGAGGCTACCCCATTTTCCATCACATCATGTCTTTTCCACGTCCTTTTCCCGATTGCCGGTTTTTTATTGCCTTTTAAAAAATAGACATGGGACTTCTGTAAACTTTCCTATCAATGTTTTCACTCCACAACATCCTAAGGTTTATGAACAAAACAATTAAGCACTTAAGCCCGTCTATCGGGCAAAAACGTCTGATATTATATTTTTTTTAAGTACGATCAAATCCACTTCACCTGGAAATTTCTATTTTTAGGTAGAAATTAAGAAGAAAGAATTAGGATATATGTATGAAAAAAAAGGTTGATAATTATCGTGAAGTTGTATAATATAAAAACAAGTTAAACGTTTAAATTGGATTTGGGGGGGGATTCATGGTTACGATTAAAGATATTGCGAAGAAAGCAAATGTTTCAACGGCAACTGTTTCTTACGTGTTAAATGAAACCGGTAACATAAGTGAAGAAACTCGAAAGAGAGTATTGAAAGTAATTGAAGAGTTAAATTATCGTCCAAATCAGATCGCAAAAAGTCTGAAAATGCAAAAAACAAAATCAATTGGAGTTGTCGTTGAAGACATTACAGTGTTCAATTCCCCTGAAATTATAGATGGCATTAACGAATATGCAGAAAAAATGGGGTTTACCATTATTTTAACAAACATGAGGCTGCATAAGCGGATTGGCCATAATTTTAGCAATGTTGAACAGTGTAAAGAAATTGCCTCTAAACTAGTAGATGAACTGTTAAGTAAAAAAGTTGACGGAATCATTTATATTGGAATGCATACACGTGATGTAACAGAAGTGATTAAAAAAATTAATAAGCCGATCGTTTTTACTTACTGCTATACAACGTCTGATGATCAATATTCCATTAATTATGATGATGAGCAAGCGGCCTATGATGCAACAAATTATTTAATCCAAAAAGGGCATAGAAAGATTGCGCTTATTAGTGGGTTAATCGATTCAATTCCGGCCCATTCACGATATACCGGCTACTATGAAGCGCTGAAGAAACATCAATTGATGTTCAACCCTGCATATATTAAAACAGGGGATTGGGAATATGAATCAGGGTACAAAATGACGAAAGAGCTGCTTGAATTAAAAGACCGTCCGACTGCGATTTTGGCAATGAATGATTTAATGGCCGGCGGCGCTATTGAGGCTTGTAAGGATCTTGGCTTGGATGTGCCGAAAGATATTTCAATCATTGGCTTTGATAACCGGGAATGCAGTCAATACTATTTTCCGAAACTAAGCACCATGAGTTTGCCGCTTCGTAAAATGGGGCAGCTGTCGACGGAAGTAATCGTTGATTTAATTAATAACAAATCCCCTGATCTAGACAAATTGAAAAAATTGCGTTGTGAATTAATTGAAAGAGATTCTGTCGCATCTATTCAGACAACAGAGTCAAAAAAATAGCAAATGGCTATGCTAAAACCCTCAAACAGCAATGGAAACCGCATCAATGGACAAGCTAAACCATAATCCGATTAGTAATAACTTAACACCTTCGTCTAAAGCCGTTGGAATAAGTTGAATGGAAGAAACGGCAAATAAAAAATAACATATACGATTCCTCTCAACATGTTTTACAACTAAGAATAAAGGTCTTTTTTTCAAGTATAGTTAAACGATTAACTATACTTGAATTGATATATATCAAGAATTTGTATTCTTGGGGGGTGAGATTAGGAAAAAATTATATCTATATCACTTATTTTCGATGTTATGTTTGTTTTTGAACACCAACTTCAAGAAGGAGGAAGAAATGTTGACTATTTAGCCCCTAAATGAACTTGGACAATAAGAGTAAAAAATAATATACTGCTTAATGTACCAAGGAGGCTAAACAACATGACACGAACCAAACACTCCAAGGAGTTTAAATTACAAGTCATCAAAGAG
>NZ_JBVVUU010000061.1:0-11697 GCF_056032925.1 Aeribacillus sp. JST-2 | reverse complement strand
TTGTTTCGAAATCAATAAAAAATTGAACATTCTTAGTATTTTGAATCATCAGATTTAATTACTGCAATGCTAGTGATGATGGATCAATTGTTAGCTATGTTTTAGCACATTCCAATAATAATCATCTTGTATTCCAAACGTTGGATCAAGCCACCGCACTTTTAAATGGAGAGCATCCACTTATTCATAGTGACCGTGAGTTCCAATATAAAACGTAGGATAGACCAAGCAGGGATGACACAAAGTATGTCAAGAGTAGGCATATGTATTGATAATGGGCCAATGGAGTCTTTTTGGGGAACGCTTTAAATGCGAGAAGTATTATTTACATAAGTATCAGTCATTTGAAGAATTATCTCTTGCGATTGATGAGTACATCCGCTTTTATCATTATGAAAGGTATCAAAAAAGATTAAACGGCCTTAGCCCCATGGAATATAGAGCTAAAGCCGCTTAGGTATATTTTTATTATTTCTACTGTCTACTTGACAGGGGGCAGTTCATAAGTCGGTTTTCGACTTTGAGCTGCCCCTTTTTTATCGAATAACGCTTTGTCACTTTCATGGAATTCCCCTCTCTTTTGTTAGCATCATCGTCATAAAGTGAAAATGACCGCCTACAAACAATAAACATAAGAGGAGGAAAATCTTCATTGAACTTCTAACTTCCGCAGCGAAACCCCCTAATTCTGCAGAAGAATACGATGATCAGTTTCAAATCAATCCGCCAACGTTTTTGCAAGCTCCCTTCTTTTTTCAAAACAACTTTTTTGTCATATTTGTACAAGCATAAAAGTATATTGGAAACAACAATAAAACGAGGAGTGTGAAGAAATTGAGCTATAAAGTCGCCATTTTTGACGAAGAACATGAAAAAGATTTGGAAGAGGAAGTGAACGCCTTTTTAACAACCCTTTCAAGCCCCAAATATGTCGATATAAAATATCATGTGGCGGTAGCATGCGATCAAAAAGACGAACAAATTTACTGTTTTTCAGCGATGATTGTTTACAAAGAATAAAAAAGTCATTTTTAAAAAACTTCCACAAACTTGAGGAAAAGTCTATTATATAGGTAAGTGGGGAAACAATTGTGCAAGGAATCATGCCTCGATTTCCTGAAAACATTTCTTTTTGTTATCCTTGGCGATCGTCTAAAAAATTAGCTGAATAGAAGAACCGTCTAAAAAATCGGCATTTATTTGTAAGCGTACGGCGAAAAATGGTAAAAGGGTGGCTATATGTACTACAGTGTGATGTTGAAAATGAAAGGAAAAAAAACAGTCGTTATCGGCGGCGGAAAGGTAGCGGAAAGAAAAATAAAAGCTTTGCTCGATGCATGTGCTGATATAACAGTTGTCAGTCCACATCTGTCTGATCATCTGTTTCGGTTGCATCAAGAAGAAAAAATCTGTTGGAAACAAAAAATGTTTGAAAAAAAGGATGTGGCCGGAGCGTTTCTTGTTATTGCCGCAACCAATGACAAACATGTCAATCAACAAGTTTTTCAGTCATGTGAAGCACATCAGCTGGTCAATGTTGTCGACGCACCGGAAAACAGCAATATCATCATGCCTGCAACATTCAAAAGGGGAGATTTGGTTATCAGCGTGTCGACGAGCGGAAAAGTTCCGGGACTTGCGAGAAAAATCAAAAATGAGCTTGCGCACCAGTTTGATGAAACATTTGCTTCTTATATGCAATTCCTTGAGGCAAGCCGAAAACGCATCATTGAGGAAGTTGACGATCCGGATCGAAAACAGTTTATTTTACGTCAATTGCTGGAGAAAAAATTTTTGGAGGCTTCCGATGAAGAAAGAATGAAATGGCTCGATATTCTTCTCCAACAAAAAGGGGCTGTCCGATAAGTCCCTAAAATGAAGCAAGTGGAGAAAAACAATTCGTTTCTCTCCACTTGCTTTTATATTTTTTCGATTTTTATCTGAAAGTAGCTGGCGGATGCCGGCTACTTTCAGTATGTTGTGGGCTAATGCCACAATCCCAAACTCAACATGTACTTTGTCGAGCCCCCGTAAAGAAAATCTGCGGAACGACCGATTGCCCTTGATGTGACCGAACACACTTTCTGCCTCGACTTTGCGTCGAGCGTAGATAGCGGCTTTCTCTTCACATTCAAGGGCTGTTTTGGCCTTTGCTTTCATTTCTTCGAAGATGGGATTCCAGTGAACTTGACGATTTCCCTTCGCTTTTGTGCATTTCGCTTTCAATGGGCAATCGGTACAATCTTCACATTCGTATATTTTGAAGCTTTGTTCATAGCCAGATGGATTCTTTTTGTTTTGGTATTTTTTAAACGTTACTCTCCTTCCATTCGGGCAAATAAAACAATCATCCTCTTCACAATAGGTCCAGTTTTTGGCATTTTTAATGTCTTTTTTGTATGTACGTGTTTGTTCTTTTACATAGCTCCCATAAGGAATTAGAAACTCAAACCGGGGCTCTTTCTCATCACCAACTGCATATACATAGTTTTCTTCACTACCATAGCCTGCAACCGCAATAACTGTTCGGGGCATCGGTAATGAAGTGGAGGCTAGCTTCTCCATATGTGGGATAAAGCAACGTGTATCGGTCGGTCGTTGATGAATGGTATAAAACAAGATAAACTGATTCTCTGTCCCCATTTGCACGTTGTATCCGGGCTTGAGCTGACCGTTTTTCATTTGGTCTTCTTTCATGCGCATGAAGGTTGCGTCTTTGTCTGTTTTCGAGTAGCTGTTACGGTCACCGAACATTTCCTTTTGTTCTTTGTATCTTGCCATTCGGGGCAGGAAATCTTCACGAATTTGTTTCACCGATTTCTTTAATTGACTGCGTTTTTTTCGCTTCTCTTTCCGAATGGATGTATCGGTCTCCTTTTCGATTTCTTCCGTTAGCGTTTCAACTTTTTCTTCTATTTCTTTTGCGATTTCCTCCAGGTTTTGTTCGGTGATCTCTGTATGTTGATCGCTTTCCTTTTGCCCTGTTCCGGCTTCTAATTGGGTTAATTCATGAATGTGCTTTAGTGTTTCTTGGATTTTTTCTTTTAATTTCTCTTCGAATTTCAAAGTGGATTTTTTCCACACAAAAGAATACTTATTGGCATTGGCTTCGATCTTAGTGCCATCCAAAAAGTAGTTTTCCATCGTGATGTAATGTTCTTTTATCAATTTGAGAATCATGACTTCAAAGAGCTCATCCATGAAAGCTTTCATCCGTTCCCCTCGGAACTCATTAATGGTGCGAAAATCTGGTTGTTGCATCGCTGAAAGCCACATGGCAGGAATATTTTCTTTAACGAGTTTTTCGATTCCTCGGCAGGAATAAACCTTTTGAGAATAAGCATACAGAATGATTTTCAGCATCATTTTGGGATGATAGGAACTTCTGCCGCCGCCTTTATAATGAGAAAACAATTGTTTATCTGGTATCGCCTCCACCATTTCGTCCACGACACGTGCCACGTGATGTTCGGGTATAAGAGATTCAATATCATAAATCATTTGAACTTGACGGTTGTCATATGGTTTGAAAGTAGGGGCTAAATTTCTTTTGGCAGGAGCTTTTTCTTCTTTTACATCTAGAGGAAGTGTCATTTGTGTGTTATAATTTTCAGGAGTAATCATTTGATTGCTCATAAAAAATCGTCCTTTCTGTAATGTTGTGTGGTAACTTCATTTTACTAGAAAGGACGGTTTTTTTGTGCATTTTTTTTAAAAAGTGAAAAAATGAGGGGCTCCAAAAAGTCAGTTACCCTGACTTTTTGGACAGCCCCTTTTTGCATAAAGGCTTGCGTTTAAACCTGCCAGGCGTCCCGTCACAAGCGCAGCTGTGATATTAAACCCGCCGGTGTAGCCGTGAATATCCAATATTTCTCCGCAAAAATAGAGGCCTTGCATAATTTTTGAGGCCATGCTTTTGGGATCAATTTCTTTCGTCGAAACGCCGCCGCCTGTCACGAATGCTTTTTCGATCGGCAGCGTTCCGTTTGCTTCAAAACGGAAATCTTTTATTTGATGGACAAAATTCCGCAGTTTTTCCTTTGAAAGCTGAGAATATGTCATCGAATGATCAATTTCGGAGGCATCAAGCAAAAAGAGCAAATAACGTTCTGGCAATAATCCTTTTAAAACATTTTTGATCGATTTTTTCGGTTCTGCCTTTAATTTTTTGGCAATTTGTTGAAGGAGCGCTTCCTCCGTTTTATCCGGAAGAGCATCGATCGCCAGCACGCAGCTTTTTTCCTTTTTCAGTTCTTTCACGACAAATTGGCTGCATCTGAGCGCAGCAGGACCAGAAAGGCCAAAGTGGGTGAAAAGCAAATCCATCCGGTGGGTGATGACCGTTTTCCCTTTCTTGTTGATGACACTTAAAGCGGCATCCCGCAATGACAAGCCTTGCAGCATCTTCTTTTGAATGAACGGTTCGTTCGATGTGATTGGCACTTCAGTCGGGTATAACTCTGTTACGGTGTGCCCAGCCTTTATCGCCCAAGCGTAACCATCGCCCGTCGAACCTGTTTGCGGAACTGATTTGCCGCCAACAGCCACAACGACAGCCTTGGCAGGAAGAAAAGCTCCGTTTTCCAAACAGACGCCTTTCACTTTACCTTGTTCGTATTCAATTGTTTTGACCGGATGGTTCGTTTTTATGTGGACGCCCAGTTTTTTAAGTTCGGACAGAAGCGCATCGACAACGTCTTGTGCTCTGTTGGATACCGGAAACATTCGTCCATGATCCTCTTCTTTTAAACGGACCCCAAGCTTTTCAAAAAAGAGGATGATGTCCTCATTATTAAATTGAGAAAATGCCCCATATAAAAATCGGCCGTTGCCCGGGATATTCTTGATCATTTCTTCAACCGGAAGCCGGTTCGTCACATTGCAGCGCCCGCCGCCGGAAATAGCGAGCTTTCTTCCAAGTTTATTTCCTTTGTCTAACAAAAGGACGTTTCCATTGTTTTCCCCGGCAGCAATTGCGGCCATAAGTCCGGAAGGGCCGCCGCCGATGACGATGACATCATATTCCATAATCCCACAACCTTTGCAAAAATTAACCCTTGTTTCATTATAAGAAGATGTTTTTTTGATTTCAATTCTCGTTGGCTGTACCTTCCTTTGCTAGGAATGTGGTAAAATAATAAAGTTGAAATTTGTTGGATTAATGGTGGGAAAAATATGTCGAATAAATTGTTGAGAGGAACGTTTATTTTAACGTTAGGCACATATATTTCAAGAATATTAGGAATGATTTATGTCATTCCCTTTTTTGCATTGGTCGGGGAGCTCGGAAGCGCTCTGTATCAATACGGATATGTCCCATATACGATTTTTTTGAGTGTTGCCACAATGGGATTTCCAATGGCCATTTCCAAATTTGTTGCAAAGTATAATTCTATTGGCGATTATGCGACGAGCCGAAGAATGTTTCGCTCGGGTCTGGTTGTCATGCTCATTACCGGCATCGTCACTTGCGGGATTTTATATATAACCGCCCCGATCTTTGCCGTGCACCAACTTGGCCAAAATGAACTGCAAGGGGTGACGGTTGAAGAAGTCACTTTTGTCATTCGGATGGTCAGCTTGGCGCTTATCGTTGTTCCTGTCATGAGTTTATTAAGAGGTTTCTTTCAAGGGCATCAATCGATGGGTCCGACTGCCGTTTCCCAAGTTGTTGAGCAGCTTGTTCGCATCGCTTTTTTATTATATTCCAGCTACCTCATTATGAAAGTTTGGCATGGCGACTTAGTGACAGCGGTCGGTTATGCAACTTTTGCAGCTTTCGTCGGAGCCATTGGCGGATTATTTGTCCTGTTTCTTTATTGGATCAAGAGAAAAAATTCCCTTTTGGCAATGCAGGAAAATATTGTAGAACCGTCTGACATTTCAACAAGGCAAATGTTTTTCGAGGTGTTTCGCTACGCCGGCCCGTTTGTGTTTGTCAGCTTGGCGATCCCTTTGTATCAATTTGTCGACTCCGTTACGTTCAATAAAGCGATGATACAAGCCGGAGAAGGAAAAACCGCGCAAGATTTATATGCAATGGTAAACTTCTTAGTAAATAAAATTGTCATGATTCCCGTCTCACTTGCGACAGCCTTTGGTTTAACGTTGGTGCCGGCGATTACGAAATCCTTTATTGATCAAAACATGTTGCTTGTCCGCAAACAAATTGACCAAACGTTCCAAATTTTAATGTTTCTTGTCCTTCCGGCGACTGTTGGGATGATGATTCTTTCCGAACCGATCTACATCGTTTTTTATAATGATAATAAAACAGGAGCAAGCATTTTAACAGCCTATGCACCGATCGCTTTATTGTTTTCCTATTTTACGGCCACAGCCGCGATTTTACAAGGAATTAATAAACAAAAGCTCGCGGTCATCAGCTTGGCATTCGGCCTTCTGTTAAAAGCTTGCTTAAACAGTTGGCTCATCGGCCTCTTTGGAGCGTACGGTTCGATTTTGGCCACGGCCATCGGTTTTATAGGTTCGCTGATTTATGGGTTTGCGATGATTCGCCGCCATTCGGGCTATTCCTTTAAAAAATTTTGCAAAAGAACAATATTTACAGGAATATTGGTCATCTTTATGTGTGTTGTCGTTATGGCATTTTCTTCTCTTTTCTCTGTATTTGCCGACTACCATGAAAATAAGGCAACGGCTGCCATCTTGGTGGGAGGAGCTGTTTTATTGGGAGCCGGTTCGTATTTTTCGCTGGCCAAACAAACCGGTTTTTTAGCAGTTATTTTCGGATCTGCGCTCAAGAGAAAACGGGCGAGGGGGTGAATCGATGAGGATCGATAAGCTTTTAGCCAATGCGGGGTACGGAAGCAGAAAAGACGTGAAAAAAATGATAAAGGCAAGGATCGTTCAGGTTGATGGAGAAGTGGTGACAGATCCTAAAACAAATGTCGATCCAGACAAGCAAGAAGTGACGGTCAACGGTGAACGGGTAATCTATAAAGAACACATCTATTTGATGATGAACAAGCCGGCTGGCTTTTTGTCGGCGACTGAAGATCATTTTCAAAAAACGGTTCTTGATTTGCTTGAGCCGGAAGATCTTGTTTATCACCCGTTTCCGGCAGGACGGCTTGATAAAGATACCGAAGGGCTATTGCTATTGACATCCGATGGACAGCTTGCCCATCAATTAACATCGCCAAAAAAGCACGTCCCGAAAACTTATTATGCCAAAATCATCGGTTCCGTGACGCAAGAAGATGCAGAAAAGTTTCGTTCAGGAATTCGATTAGATGACGGGTATGTCACCAAACCGGCGCTGCTTGAAACCATTCATTCAGGTGAAATTTCGGAAGTTTATGTCACCATTACGGAAGGAAAATACCATCAGATCAAGCGAATGTTTGCTTCTGTAGGGAAAAAAGTAAAATATTTGAAACGATTGAAAATAGGAACGCTTCAACTTGATCCAGCGCTGCAAACAGGAGAATACCGCGAATTGACAGACGAGGAACTGGAACAGCTGAGGTCGGCTTCCGCTATCATACATGAAAGATAAGCAAGAAAAAAGGAACCTCCTTTAAAGGTTCCTTTATATGTATATGAACTTGTGTATTATCTTTTTTCGGTTAGGATGACATCTTGACCTTTTTGTTGGTTGTCGCCCATTTGCCTCTCGCAGGGCTGTGCACTAAATCGTTGTATGCCAACACGTTTAAATCGCGCTGAATCGTCCTTGGCGTAATGCCGAATTCATCTACAAGCTCTTGTGTTGTTACAGTACCTCTTTCTTGAATGAACATGTAAACGGACTTGATACGGGTTAGCATACGGTTTGTTGAAGGTTTCAAAAAACCACTCCTTATCGTTTAATGCATCCCAAAAACACAAACCTACAGTTTCAATGTCAAGACCTTTGATGTCAAACTCCTAAAGCGGTACATTTCTATTATACACAATTTTGCCCCTTGCTTTCCACTGTGTTCATAAAATTCACACAATATTTACAATACTTACCTCTCATAGACCGATTTAACAGCTTGAACTGACCCCAGTCGAATAGACAAATAGTGAAGTGATGATTCCTTTAACTAAAAAAAAATTCAATTGGTGATTAGAAAGCTTGATAAAGGCAAAAAAAACTCAACTGTTGGAATTTTCGAAAATCTACAAATTATCTTTTTCTTAAATACCTTTGTTGTCTAAGCAATACAGATGCAAACAATAAAACGATGCCTAAATAGATGAAAGGCAAATCCTTGCCATCGATAAGCAATGAAAAAAAGATGTAAAATACAAGGACAATGCCTAAAGAAATATTAAAAATCTTATGCATGAAAATCACTCCAATGATGATACATTTCATTTTACTACTTCCTCTCTTGTAACCGGCAGATAACATTTACAGTAAGCGCCAAATAAAATGTAACACCGTTGTCTAGGAAAAATGTGCGTTTGGCATGGAAGAACGAACACGATAAACCTTGTTAAGACGGTGAAACTTTCTCGAACGTTCCCGATACGTGTTACGACGTAAGTAAAGATTTTCTTGAAAGAGGGGGGATATGGATAAAGAAATAATAAAGGGCAGTATTAATGCTATGCTAGAGGATAAAAACATAAAAACAATTTTAAAATATTCACTTTATTGGTATTACATGTTAAATTTATAAAGAACAATTATATTGAATTTTCAAAAAAAATAAAGGGGAGAAAGAAAATGAAAATTATGAAATCAAAAGTGCTACCTACAGTATTATATTAACCTTAGGAATTGGACCAATAGGAGCATCGGCAGCTACTCATAGTAAGACAACTAAAATAGCAACAGCTAAAGTTTTGAAAGATTCAGTCGATGAAGAAGCTAAATTAAAAGTTCTTGCATCAATATTAAGAGCAGGTGGATGGGTACTTGAGGAAGCTCTCGCACCTTTAAGCAAATCAGCAGCTAATAAAATAAAAAAATATCGATTAAAAATAGCCGATGGACTGAAAAAAGTAGAAACTACAACTGAAAGCGGAATATCTAAAGGTCTTCAAAAAGCTGGTATACCAGAAAATGTTGCAGATGATATTGCTAAAATCATCGTTTCATTTCTATTATAAACTTAAGAAATAAGGAGGAAGCAGAACAGAACAGTTAACTGTTCTGCTTTAAATTGTTGACATGAAAAAAGATTTTTTTTTAGTTCCTATATTTATAGTAATTGTTTTAATTATCATTATATGTTTCATAATGGGTTTACAGTATGTAGCGAGTATAATGGTTAGTTTCGAGTTTTTAAGTTTTTATGGACCAATATTTTTATCTTTGAATGTACTTGCTGGATTTATCTTACTTATTCCTTTAAGTATTTTATTGGAAACTATCGTTAATTATACGGGATTTAATAAATTTGGAGGAATTTTCATCGTTCACATAATCGAGTTATCATTATTTATTTTTTATATGAAAATTACAGTACCACGTATGGATATTGTTAAATTCTATTCTGATACAGAGATAATTTTTTATACAATTATGTATTTTGGTTTTTTGGGAATTGGAACAATTGGGAAATGATAGAAAGAGAAGATAAGCAATCCCAAAATACAAATAAGTGAAAGGAATTTATAAAATGAAAAATAGTCGATGTTTTTTTATTTTAAAATTTACTATTCTATTTATGACTTTTGTTTTCAATAATAGGACTTGAATTTCTAGACAGACCCTTATGATGATTAATGCTCCACAAATTTAATAGTTCGTTCCAACTGAATAGAGGTCCAGCCCGCATCCAGAACTCTCTCGAATCTTGATATATAGAAAAGCTCTTTTGGTGAACGACGAAACGGTGTTACGCAAAGATTTTCGAATGTTTATACATAGAAAAACTCCCCTTAAGGTAAACAGATTGCTCTACCTTAAGGGGTGCATATCAGCTTAGAGAGGTCATTTCTAATTCAAAACCCGATATCCATTTTTTATTTTTAATAGATTTTCCCTTTTGGGGAAGCCACTTTCGCAATGCGTAATTAATGACCTCCCAGGAAAAAGAGCTGGATGAAAAATAGTACGGCGAAAATGTACAAAAGTGGATGAATCTCTTTCCATTTTCCTTTCATCAATTTTAAAAGCGGGTAGGAAATAAATCCTAGCGCAATTCCGGTTGCAATGCTTGATGTCAGCGGCATGCTTAAAATAACTAAAAAGGCAGGAAAAGCTTCATCTAATTCTTTCCAGTTGATATCGGCAATCGAACCCATCATTAAGCTGCCGACAATAATCAACGCAGGAGCTGTGATCGCTGAAATGCCGGACACAGCTGCAACGATCGGACTGAAAAATGCAGCAACTCCAAACAATACGGCAACGGTTAAAGTTGTCAATCCAGTTCTACCGCCAGCAGCTACTCCTGAAGAAGACTCAATGTAAGCACTCGTCGGAGTTGTCCCGAGCATAGCGCCTGCTGTTGCTGCTATTGAGTCAGCTAGAAGGGCTTTGCGTGCATTCGGCATTTCATCCCCTTTCATTAAACCGGCCTGTTTGGCAACGCCAATCATTGTTCCAGTTGTGTCAAAAATGGTGACTAATAAAAAGGAAAAGACGACTGCAAATAGGCCATGTTGAATCACATCCCCAATTGCATCAATCGGGTTGGCGATTATAATGCCTTCCGGCAGTTTTGGAATTGAAACAATTCCTTGGTCAAACGATAATTGTCCGGTAAAAAATGCGATGATACCGGTACAAATCATTCCGATAAAAAGTGCACCATGAACATTCAAGCTCATTAAGATAAGAGTTATAGCAAGGCCGACTAAGGCGAGAACAACGGAAGGGGAATGCAGATCCCCAAGAGTCACTAAATTTTGCGGATGATCGGTGATCAGCCCGGTCATTCTTAGTCCGATAAACGCAATAAATAAGCCGATGCCGGCGGTAATTCCATTTTTTAAATTGCTTGGAATGGCCTCAATTATTTGTTTACGAAACGGAGTTAGCGAAAGAATAATAAATAAGATGCCTGCAAGAAATACTGCTGAAAAGGCGATTTCATAACTAACTTTTTCCGCCCCAACAACTGTATAGGCAAAATATGCGTTCATTCCCATACCCGGGGCGATCGCAATCGGATAATTTGCCGACAGCGCCATCCACAATGTGCCGATGATCGTGGCAACAACTGTCGCTGTAAACACTTGATCAAACGGAACGCCTGCTTCCGATAAGATAATCGGATTGACAACAACGATATATACCATTGTTAAAAAGGTGGTTAAACCGGCAATAATTTCAGTTTTAACATTTGTTCCGTGTTCTTTTAGTTTAAACATATGATACCTCCAATTAAATACGAACATTTTATAAAAACATATATATAATATTCGTTTTTTAACTTTTTTGCAAGAGGGGTGCTGGCATTTTATAATTGAATGTAGGTGATAATGAAATGATGAGCCGTAAAAACATCAGTAAGTACTAAGGTAATATGTCAAGCACCAATTTTTAAGGAATTGGAAATTTTCATCTTACCAAGATCTAAAAAAGCAATTTTTAAGAAGCCCAGTAAAACAAATAACATTTACTGTAAAAAATGTAAAGATATATTGGCCAATTCCTTTTCGCCTCAGTTTAGAGGCAACAGCAGTTCCGCCATTCCAAGCGACTTGATTCCCATCTATCACCCGTAAACCATTCAACCAAAATCTGCGTCGCAATATCGATTCAATTGACAATTTGACAACTAAACA
>NZ_JBVVUU010000060.1:0-12114 GCF_056032925.1 Aeribacillus sp. JST-2 | reverse complement strand
TTGACACCCCCGAATCATACCAAGAGGGCTTTTTTTATTCAAGTCCCCGAAAAAACTTCTAACAGGAATGCTCCTTTAAATTTTCAGTACACCGATTATTATAGAGATCTTATCTGAAAAAGTCAAAGAAAACTAGCAATTATTCCGCTTTTATACAACATTTTCTTGAAGAAGCTGTCCATTAATCTCCTTTTAACTTGCTGATTCTCCCACCATCCTGATCCCTTTAGAAAACAATAATACCTGAAGTTTGTGACAGCATTTTGTGCTTAACACATACACGTGATCATTTTATAAGCTTTAAATGATCGTGATCCAAGCAGTTTCATCACTTCCTGTAAAATCTTTTCTGTATTTTTTGCTCAACTGTCCAAGACGATATTGGTATTGCTCTTTAAATAAAAGCTATACATCGAAATTACCTTGGTTCAAAAAAGAATTCTTCGCAATTATTCAAACTTGTCCAATTCCCTTTTTTCTCGTAAAAGTTTTTGAAATTCCATTTCTAATTCTTTAGATGGTTCGATACTTAAGCGACTTAGTACTTCTGATATTTTTGTTTCGAGTAAGAGACGTTTTTCTTTTGCAGTGTCTCGATTTTTTTGCAGTTGAGCATGTTTATATTGCTGATAGGTTCCGTCAAAAAGTACAATCTTTTGATTACGTATTGCCAAAATTCGTGTAGCGATATTTTCAATGAATCGGCGATCGTGGGAGACGAAGATCACGCTTCCTTCATACTCTTTTAGAAGAGACTCTAATGCTTCAACAGATTCCGTATCAAGAAAATTCGTCGGTTCATCTAAAATTAACGTATTGATATCACTTAAAAATAGTTTTGCCAGTGCAACTTTTACCCGCTCACCGCCGCTCAAAACCTCTACAGGCTTATAGACATCATCTCTGAAGAAATGCATTCTCGCAAGAACCGTCCGAATAAGTGTTTCATTCTGTTTAGAAGAAGACTGGACATTCTCAATAATAGATTTTTCCACATCTAAAATATTTAAATTTTGGCTAAAGTAACCCATTTTCACAGCCGGGGAAAGTGTAATGCCAGGCTCTTCGTTGATGATCTTTTTTACAAGCGTCGTTTTTCCACTTCCATTTGGACCGATAATCGCTAATTTATCACCACCGCGTACATGGAAGCTTGCATTGCTCCAAAGTACACGTTCGCTAATCCTGCCTGTTACATCCTCTACACGAAAGATAATTCGATTTTTAAACGCTTCTGCATTCGGCAAGTTCATCTTAAGCGGCGGGAGTTCTTTCACTTTTTCTACCTTTTCAAGTTTTTCTAATCTCGTTTCAATGGCTTTCGCTGTTTTTTGCAGCTTCTTTTGCTTTTTGGCAAAGTACGGCTTCGCTCCAGTAATTTTCGCCTCTGATTTACTTACCTTTTTAGGAGTCTTTGTTGCTCTTTCCGCTTTTTTCTCTTTTAATTTTAATGCTTCTTCTAACTGCTTTCTCTTTTTCTCGTATTTTTCATACGCTAACTGTTCTTGACGTCTCTCTACTTCTTTTTGTTCTACATAATCGCTGTAATTGCCTGTATATTCCTTAATCTTTCCTTCATTGATTTCCCATATGGTCGTACAAAGAGCATCCAAAAATTCGCGATCATGTGAAACAATGATAAATGCCCCCTGCCACTCTTTCAGTTTCTTTTCTAACCATTCAATATGGTCTGTATCGAGATTTGTCGTTGGTTCGTCTGCAAGTAAAAGCTCTGGATCTTTCACAAAAGCTTTTTGAATATATTCTTGCGTCACTTCACCACCGCTTTTTGTTGTATCAGTTCGTTTAAACTGCGGCAAAAGTTCAAATTGAGTATGTTGAATAACGCTCCCTTCCTCTGAAGAAATTTTTTTAGCTAAAATATGAAGTAACGTCGTTTTCCCGCTTCCATTTCGACCAACTAATCCAATTCGATCTTTTTGATGGATTTCCAATCGATCCACATCTAGTAATAAACGATCCTGTACATAGTGCTTTATATGATGAGCTTCTAATAAGAGCATATGAACATCTCCTTTGTACTAACTTAGGAGACAAAAAAATGCCTCCTATATACATTCAGAATAGGAGGCATAAATATTTAGGGGCACACCAAAAAGAAACTATTCTTTTAGATCCACCTATAGAAGACCAATCCTATTCTGAAAAAACGACAATTGAAGTCATTGCAAACACAGCAGAGATTGTCTGCTAAACATAGCCTTCAATTGTAACCTTTCATAAATAGGATTAGTACTTCATTAGGTCAGTTCACCCTTCCGATCTTAAGTTTAAATTTACTATAAACGATTTACTAAGAATTGTCAAATGTTAATTGTAAATAAAAAACATTTTTGTTAATGGAACAAATTTTTACATTCCACTCATACATAAATAGCATTCGAGGAGTTTCGTCACGTTTACACATCGACAGTCTGACAAAATTAAATATTACGCGTATCAAGGTATTTTTGGGATTAGAAAACGTCCCAACTGCATTTGATGAACAACAAAAGATTTATGATCGCGCCTGCAGAGGATTGAATATATGGATGCAGCAAGGGCAGCTTTACGAGAGTAAATGATTAAATGGTAGTTCTTATGTTAATAACATGTAACTTTTTTGCTCCTTGCAAAAAATTGTTTCGTTAGCCAACCATAAAACGAGTTCACACACAGAAGTTGGAATTTAACTCATATTTCATGGGAGTACAATTGCTCCCACAATTATTCTACAACAGAGAAAATTAGCGAATCTTTTGTGTAAACCTGCATTTGGGATAGGTGCTGCAGCATTTAAATTTTCCATATTTTCCATTTTTGATTACTAGAGCGCTGCCGCATTTCGGACAGCGGTTTTGCTGAATATATCGATCCTCCTGCTTTCTATTTGTTTGAATCGTTTGTACATGCCGCTTTTTTATTTCTTTTTGTTGCTGCTTGTTCTTGGCAATGACAGTTTCTAATTTTCGAATCAACTGTTGTTTTGTTTCTCCGTCGATCTCGCTTGTTCTATGCTGCTCAAGCACTTGTTTCAGCTGTTTTGGATAAATAACGTATGCATTGGAAAAATGAATTTCTGATTTGAACTTTGCCCGCGGCAGAAGCACGACGACCGAGTGAATTGGTATATGTGCAAACTCCTCCCCAAGCCAGTTTCTTAACGCCTTGATATGACCTTTATTTTGAAAAATTGGATTAAGAAATTTTTCTTTTCGTTTGTAAATGACTTGTGTCCAATATTTTGACGTTTCATCACCAAAAATCCAACCGCTGTAATTTTTGGTTTCAATCACATACAACCCATAATCAGAAAGAATAATATGATCTATTTGCGAAGTGGAGCCATCTTGTTTCGGAATATACAAGTCATGAAAAGATTTGTATTTTTCAGACGATTCTTCTATCTTATTTATTTCTTTTCGGACTTTATATTCTCCAAGCGATCCAAGCCATTCCGCTTCTTTCGATTTGAACCATCTTGCTAACAAGGCAAACAAGAATAAAAGAAGGAATGTATAGAAAAGATTCGTATTCATTGTATTCCCCTTCCTTGCTGCATCTACTGTATGCTGTTGCAGACTGCTTTATTGATTTCTTTCAATTCTTATCGTATTGTTTTTTTTTCAGCATAAATTGTTGAAACAATATAAAGGAGTGCATAATCCTTCTTTTAAAAACAAGCAATTAAGAATATCAGCAATACTAGTACTGCTAAAATTGATACAAAAGCCGTTGTTATTAGCAAAATATATCTAAACGGGGATTTAATTTTAAAGGACTGATAACAAAAGACTATTCCTAAAACTAATGTAATCAGAGAACCCATTTGCCCAAGCCTAGTATCTAATTTGTCTGTCATAAAAACGAACGAATAGAGAATAAGCAAGTGAATCGTTACAAGGAAAAGACAAAAAGCATTGACTGTTTTTGATTGAACATCTCCCATATTAACCTCCCAAGCTATTGAAATTTATATTTTTAATCTTTGTCACAATTAATCACTAAATACGAATGAATATTTAATCAGTTACCTTGAAGCGATTCCCAATGCCAAAAAACATTTATAAAGGGTATCGTCTTACCTATTAACGCTTTTTTTACTCATATAAACCTAAAATTATTTCTAAAAGTCCTGATAATGCCGAATACACTCATGATAATGTTAGTTTTAGCTCAAAAAGACAAATGTTAAAAATATAACTCTAATCAAGCTTTATTCATTTAGCCGAAGCATTAATTCTTATAATTTGCCAACTAGTAATTCGTCGGTGATCGCAACAAAAAGCTTTCTCATCATTTTAAGTTAACCTTCTTAAGCGATGAAAGATCTTTTTTAATACTTCCCACTCCTTTTTTTTTGGAAGGCACAAATTTTACAATATTTTCTTACCCCTTTTACGAATGGCCGGATTGAAGGTACAAACCATAAGATTAAGAACATCAAAAGACGTGCTTTTGGCTTCAGAAACCTTGAAAGATTTCGGCTACGTGTATTTTTGGAATGTACAGGTAAAACTTATAAAAATCAGGTTGCTTAACCATGCCCTTCATCAGCTTTCCGCATTGTAGTTGGTAGAATGGAATCCGTCAAGGAAAGCACTTGACCGCTTCCATCTACCAACTTAGTGGTCTGCAAGCTGACGAAGGAGCTACTCTAGATTGAGTATCAATCTCGCTAACTTATTTCCGGAATTGTGTGAACATCACAGAATATGGTGATGAGACCTTTTTTATTTATATTTTGTGGGCACTCTTTTTTGTTTTGAAACTTTTGATGTACAAGGATTTAGAGTGATGAAATTCATTCATATTGTTGATTTATAAGGATTAACGCTCTTAATGGCTTCTGGAATACCCAGAAGAATTATAATGTACTATTCATTAATTATTGGGAGAGGAAAACGATGCAAACAAACGTTGACCAGTGTACCCGTGTATATACGACGATCTATCCAATATTAATTGCAATCAGTATCGGTCAATTGACATGAAGCCATGCAGTCGGTTGTTCCTGAGTGTTTTCGATTTTGGGAACATCAATGCATTTATCGTATTCGCAAATTGGCTGGATCGCCTTTAATTAAATATAGTATTTTCATTTTGCACGCTGATCGTCGGTTTACTTGCAGATTGGTTTCCTTGACTGTGGAAAAATAAAAAACGGGAGAGACCAGAGTCATTGATTATCCTCGAGACATTTTTTTACATTATACTACATTTAATTTCCTTATCCAATTTTTTGTTAAATCTCGTTATTAAAATTGACTGGATAGTCAATGTGTTTTTTTAAACTGCAGGTTAAAAACAGTTCCATGCGAAGAACATGACATAATCCATTTTCTCCAAAACAAAAAAAGAGGATGCCATCTAAATAGACATCCCATTTTGTCGTATATGCTTTGTTTGAATAAAATATAAATATGCAATAAAAAGGCGTGAAATGTTTACTTTTCTTAATTTTTTTGAAAACTTTCGCTTTATATTTCCCTTTTTCGCACTTAATTCCACTTTACTTTATTTACAATACCATTCCATTGCATTTTGATAAAGGATTTTTTTAACTGCTTTATCATCAAAATGCTCTTGGATTAATTCGATATCTGAAAACCGGAATGGTCTTTTTGCCCTTGTAGAAGGCAGGTCCGTTCCAAACATGAGGGCATCTGGATTCACCTTATAGATATTTTTCATCGCTTCAACCGGGTCAAAATCAATTCGTCCAAATCCTGTTGCTTTTACACGTACACCCATTTCAATTAATGCAAGCAAATGTGGAAATCCTTCCTTCGACAAGCCTAAATGGTCAATGGATACTGCTGGAAGTTGGGCGATAATTGGCTTGATAGCCGGCAGCTCTTTTGAATTAATATACAATTCTGTATGCCAATTAGCTAGCTCATAAACTCTTTTAGCAAAATAATCTAATCGACGAATGTCCTCAGAGCCCCCGCGATTCACATTAAAACGCAGTCCTCGGACACCGTGTTTATTTAGCTCAATAATTTCTTCGTCGGACGTATCGTATGGAAGCTGTGTTATACCAACAAAATTCTTTCCTAGTTTTTGTAATGCATCCAACAAATATGTTTGGTCAAACTTTTGAAAAGAGCCTGAAACAATTGCTCCACCTACTAAATCAACTGTATTTACATGTTGTAAATAATCCTCTGTTGTAAATGGCTCGGGCAAGAAGCCTTGATTTTCGTATAAAGGAAACTTTGGATCAATAATATGTAAATGCGCATCAAATATTTTCATCAGATTACCCCATTCAAATGTGTCTCCTTTTTGTATTTTGGAACCATCAGCATTACTCATACCGCCTGTAATTTTATCAATGCTGATTTCTATTGATTAAAAATCAAAATTAGCATTATTTGTTATACTTAAAATCATGTTATTCTCATTTGGTTCCATAGAATTATCCGTACAAGCCGATAAAAACATAACTATCAAAAATGAAATTGATAAAAGTAACGATTTCTTCATAAATTCTCAACCCCTTATTAAATTAATTATTTGATTATTTATTCTTGGGTATCCTTATCACTTTGATATTCAAGAATATCCCCAGGCTGACAATCCAAAGCCTTACAAATAGCATCTAAAGTTGATAATCGAATCGCTTTTGCTTTTCCATTTTTCAAAATAGAAATGTTAGCCATAGTGATTCCAACTTTTTCAGATAGTTCTGTTACACTCATTTTTCTTTTTGCTAACATCACATCAATATTAATTATAATTGCCATATTTTTCACCTCAGACCGTTAAATCATTTTCTGATTTTATTTCTATGGCATTTTTTAACAACTTTTGAAGAACCGCAGAAAAAACTGCAATCACAAATGAAGCAAAGATAATTATAAATCCTGCAAGTGCTATTCCAGGGTGTAAGGCATTTTGTGATATAAGAAAAATACTACCTATTACATATAAAATGCTAATGGCATTTGCACAGTATTTTATATTTTTTAACGCATTTACTGAAAACTCCGAGAAAGCATTGTTTTTATCAATGTTGTTTAAAAGTCTTAAAGTCTGATATAAAGCAAAGAAAAATGGTATTGCAGTTACATACAAACCAATTAATACAGGATATTGCAAATAAGCATATTCTGGATACATTTCTGCGGTATAATTTGCTAACCAAGGTAACAAAAATATACACAAAGCAAGTACCGTAATCCCAATAAGAAAAACAGCTATCTTTAAAAAGAGTGTTGTTCCTCGTTCCATAAAAGCACCTCACTTATTTACCGTTATTATTATCCTAATACAAAGTTTATTGTCTTGCAATAAATTATTGTTATTAATTTATATATTATTGTTGTTTTACTATTGTAATTTCTTTTGTTGGTGTGAAATCGAGTAGGAGGGGGAGATTAACCCCCGTCCTCTCACACCACCGTACGTACGGTTCCGTATACGGCGGTTCAATTAAGATAGATGACGCAAGAATTCATAACGTTTTTGTAGACTTTTAAGCCCTTGGTTACTCCAATAGGGGTTTCCAAGGGTTTTGTGTAATATGGGACTTTTTGAAATTCGCCAGTAACCTTTACGACTGTTCCCCCATTCATAGGCTTTCCAGCTAGGAACTCCTAACTTTATGAGGTTGCGTATTCTGGTTTTTGGCTTTTTCCAGCTTTTCCATAAACACATCCGGAGTCTTCGTCGTATCCAGCTATCTAATTTTCCAAAGATACTCTTTGTGTCTGCTAATGCAAAATATCCACACCAACCAATTAAATATTGATTCAATTTCTCAATTCGATATTCCATTGGGTATGGCATCTTTCTTGATGTAATTTCTCGTACCTTTTTCTTCATTCGTTTTATACTCTCTCTGGCGATTCGAACTTTTGGCTCTTCTGAAGATGTAAAACTAAATCCAAGAAACTTCCGTTTCCATGGTCGGTCAACCGCCGATTTTTTCTCGTTGACCTTTAGACGTAGTTTCCCCTCAATAAATCGTTGAACACTAGCCATTGTTCGTTCCCCAGCTCGTTTCGACTTCACATAAATATTGCAATCATCGGCATAACGAACAAATTTATGTCCTCTTTTCTCTAATTCTTTGTCTAGTTCATCTAGTGCAATATTCGAAAGTAGAGGGCTTAGAGGGCCACCTTGCGGCGTCCCTTGTTCTGTACTTGAAACCATACCATTAATCATGACACCAGCTTGTAGATATTTGCGGATTAGCTTCAATAGTGGCTTTTCTTTAATCGTCTTGGCTAATGTGTTCATCAGCCTGTCATGATTCACTCGATCGAAGAACTTTTCTAAATCCATGTCCACTACCCATCTATAACCATCCCTGATATAACCTTTTGCTTTCCTTACTGCGTCATGGGCACTTCGATTTGGACGAAACCCATAACTATGTTCGGAGAACATAGGGTCATATATCCTGGATAGTACTTGGGCTATTGCTTGTTGAATCAAACGGTCTGTCACGGTTGGAATACCTAATAACCGAACACCGCCATCGGGTTTCGGGATTTCGACTCGTCGGACAGGCATTGGTTCATAGGTACCCTTGAGAATGGCTTCTTTAATGGATATCCAGTTTTCGACTATGTGCTGACGTAGGTTTTGTACGGGCATCATATCTACTCCATGGCTACCTTTATTCTTTTCTACTCTTTGTAAAGCTAAAAGCATATTCTCCCGTGACAGGATTCGTTTCAAGAGCATCGTTATTCTTCCTTCCGTGAATAGCTGGTCTTCTTATGCCAGTGCTCACTCCACCCTCCAAGAGGACCCCTGCGGGATTCACCGCTTCCTCCCTCAAGTGAGGTACTACGTTTTCTGTGTTCAACATGACGCACTGAATGCAAAGGGCTATTCTCTCTTAATTGTTCGGTCCTTCCGAATTGTTCTAGACCAATCCGTACTATGACCTCTGCTGACTTCTGATGGTTCAGCTACTTATCACTAAGTAGGTTATGAAGGGTACTTCACATATCCATCAGACCTCCCCGGGTAAGAGTGTAATCTTTCCTTCCATCTATCTGCTTCATTTACTCTATATCACCTTTGGCAGAAAGGACTTTGTTTTGTTATGCAAACTCATCCAATGATACCTAGCCTTATATGAAGTTCGTGTTCCTCAGACCGGAAGTTCGCCGCTCGCTTCCTTCAGATTCCGCGTCACCACGGACACCCTTGCGTTAGGCTAACCACTACTTCTGCCTTCGTGGCTCGGGACTTTCACCCTAGAGATTACACCCATGCCGGGCGCACATAAAAAAGCATCTCTTTTTTTAGACAGAGATGCTTTGAATACCTAATACAGTCATAACAATAAATTTCTTTTTTCCAGTATGTCGTAACACTTTTACAAGGCATTGGAAAATTTATTTGCAACACTCTTGTTCATTAGAATATTTAAACTTTCTCACAACACATCACTCAACATTCCACCAAATAATCCGATTTAGGCATCCATTGTTTTCAAACTGTTAAAAAAGTAATTCCACCATATATTCCGAAGACCCAAAATTTTTAAATGATGCGACACGCTCGGTTTCTGCATATCAAAATGGAAAGCAATTTCACCAGCGGTTAAATCCCCACTCTTCAGCAAGGAAAGAATCTTTCTTCTAGTGGGATCAGCAATGGCTTTAAACGCTTCGTTAAATAACAAAGAACGCACCACCTTTAAAAAAAATAAGTAATATTCTATTTAGATATTTAGAAAATCATCTAATCTATACCATAATAAACCACACCATTCATATTTTCATTTCTCCAGTTCAATTTGTTTTTTCTTCTTCTCTGAAAGAAAAAAAGCCGCTGCGGCGGCTTTTCTATATAGGCAATTCATATTTTTAGCGGGTGGCAGCCGCTACTTCCTCTAAATTTTTGGTGGAATTTGTCATGTTATTCAACAAATCCCTCAATCTCTTCAATGCTCCCGTCACCTCTTCCACCATGGCCAGCAGCTGCTCGCTGTTTGCGGCATTGGATTGAATGTTGCCGTGCATATTCTCAAATACATCAATCACGCATTGGCCGTTTTGAAACATAGTTTCAACCGAATCTCCCAGCTGGGTAATCTTTCGTGACGACTCTTTCGTAGCATCAATCAAATGCTGAATAGAATCGTTCGCATGCTGAATTCCCTGTCTGCTGCTTATAATAACTGACAATTGATTGTCATTTCCTTCTTTCGTACTGGCAATTTCTCGCTGAATATCCAATAAGATTTGAGCAATCTTATCAGTTGCCCTTCTGCTTTCCTCCGCCAGTTTTCGGACTTCTTCGGCCACGACAGCGAATCCTTTCCCCTGTTCTCCAGCTCGAGCGGCTTCAATGGCTGCGTTCAACGCCAGCAAGTTTGTCTGTTCCGCAATACCTTTAATTAGTGAAATAATTCCTCCAATTTCCTCTGAACTTTTGGCTAGCTTTTCGATTCGGCTGCCGCTTTCTTCTACTCCTTTGTAGATATTTTCTATTACATTCGTAATATTTTCCAACCCCCGAATACTGCTTTCCGCTAGACCCTTGGCATTGTTTGAGAAGTCTTCGAGCTCGGATGTCATGCTGGAAACATTCGTCAAGGTACGGGACATATTTTCCACGATTTCCCCGGCTTCATTCAGCTGCTCAGCTTGCTGTTGATTGTTGTGTGCATTATCTGTCACAGCCTTGGTAACCTGTTCCAATGTCTCCAGCGTTGTATCCATCTCTGAACGATATTCCTTCTGGGTCTTTGTGACAGCAACTAAATTGCCTTGGATAGCCGACAGCATTTCCTGGTACTTTTGTACCACTTCTGTAATTGCTTCTTGAATCTCTTTTAACTCTTTCGCTTTTACTTGCTCCCATTTTACTTCCTGCCCGTCCCCTGCTTCCCGCAGGACTCTAGAGAAAAATTTCAACGGCTTTAACACCGAGCGGATCACACCAAAAAGGACAAAGAGGAACAACAGTGAAAAGATAAAAATCGCCAGCATGATTTTATATCCAACCCCATTAATCAACTGCTGAAACTCCTGCAATACTTGGTTAGTGGATTCGGCATGCTGGAAATACGGGGCAGCATCTAACAAGGTATATAATACATAACGCACATTTCCATCCGCTTTTACCGGAACATAAGCCTCCACATGATTGTCCTTCAGGAAAATCCGAGCTTTTCCGGAAGAAAAGACCGACTGAACATTTTCGTTTTTTGCAGCCTTTCCTTTTTCCCACAGCGATGGCTGTTCTTTCTTTAATGTTTCCATCAATACGACTTGTTTGGGATCAAACAAATAAATTGCTTTCACTTCTTCCTTCTCTTGGATGTGACGGGCGAGCGACGATTCAAAATTGCTTACATCTAACGCCGATTCGACAATTCCTTTTCCCTCAGCGCGGGGAATGGCCATAAACTTGAAAATCTCTCCGGTCTCTGCTTTGATCGTCAAGGTTGAAGGCAGCATCTGCTCTTCACCCGTCAGCAATTTGCGATATCCGTCCCAAATATCAAATAAATTATTCCCTAGTGCCGCTTTCTCTGTAGATGCGACAAAAATTCCATCTCGGTTTGTTAGATAAAAATCTGTCATCCCTGTTTGCTCTGCCAAACGCTTCAAATCTTCGTTATGTAACGTTCTCCCCCGATCCTGCTCCTGCAATAAATAGGCTGCATTCAGCATATTTTTCTCCACCGACTGCTCAAGTTCAACTAAATTTCTGGAAATTTGATTCGCAAACGCCTCCACTTCCGCCTCTAATTTTGTTTCCGCTTCCTTCCATACTTCATCAGTTATTTCATTCCCTTTTTTCTCTAAAGTGTTTCTTTCCAACCATAATACTAGAAACGTGCTGGACAATAACAAAAAAACAAAACCTGCCATTAAAGCAAAAAGCTTGGCTTTCATAGTCATTCCGTCATATCCCCCTTTCTTACCTCTAGTCAAGTATTTTTTATTAAATAATTTGGTTAATATAGATTTTATTTTGGAAGGAAGGGGGACCCCTTCCTTCCAAAATAAATTTTCGCATGACAAATAGACCTCACGATTTCCATTTTTTTCGTCAGGTCTTTGTGATATAATCTTACTTACGATTACTGATGCATTGTTGCCTTTTCGTAATCGTATTTCAGATTATGTG
>NZ_JBVVUU010000059.1:0-12131 GCF_056032925.1 Aeribacillus sp. JST-2 | reverse complement strand
TCCTTCAGAAGCAAGGGGTTGAGGTATCTCAAAAAACGGTCGCCAGAATCATGAAAGATGGTGATATTCGTTCAAAAACAAAGAAAAAATATAAGGCAACCACAAACTTGAAGCATCATTGGCCGGTGTATCTGAACTTATTGAATCAGCAGTTTGAAGCAGATGAGCCGAATCAAGTATGGGTGGCGGATATTACGTATATTTGGACGAAAAAATTTAGCCTCCATCATGGATTTGTTTTCTCGTAAAATCGTAGGCTGGTATCTTTCCGAGCGTATGACAAAGGAGTTAGTGATCAAAGCATTCAACCGGGCCATCCATCAGCGAAGTCCTCAACCTGGTCTGATTCACCATTCGGACCAAGGGGGGGCAGCATGCATCGAATGAATACCAAGCCATGTTGAGGCAATACGGCATACAGACGAGCATGAGTCGAAAGGGAAACTGTTATGACAACGCATGTGCCGAATCGTTTCACAGCATCATGAAAAAAGAACTCATTTTCCACGAAACCTTTACGACAAGGGAAGAAGCGAAACAACGGATTTTGAATACATTGAGTATTTTTATAATGCCGAGCGAATTCATTCCGCTAATGAGTACATGTCCCCGATCCGGCAAGGCAAAAAGCAGCAACGTTTCTCACCATAAGTTACGATATAAGGGACATCTTTCCTCTTGAGAAGAGGAATGGTTTACCAAACCGTTCTCCTTCTCAAGAGGCCACTAAACGAAGTGCGGTAGTAGGATTTTAAATTTTTCTCGATTTTACGTGTCTATTTTCTTGACATAATACAATTAGACCCTTATGAGTCAGAGCCTTATTCCCGTATAAAATACCTATATTTAGATTACTTTAACTTCTAAAAAGTCACATCCTGTTATATTATTTTTCTTTATTAGTTCTCTAAGTTCTTCTGATATGAATATTGGAATTTCATCACCCTTGAGTTTAATAATATGCTTTGATTGTATCGCCTCCTTACATAAAGCATATTTTTTTATACTATATATACTTTCACCATCAAGTTCAAATACACTATAATCTGAATTTTCTAAGTTTAATGCATCGACAACATTCAAAATGTTAGCTACCGAAAAACCTTTTAAAATTTTGTTTTCACCTTTAATCACTACATTTATAGGCTGATATTGTATACCATCATCTACTTTCTCTAAAATCGCTTTAAATCTTTCAGAAACTATAAACCACCCTAAATTGTTTGCTAAGTAATCTGTTAATCTTTCTCCTTCTTTAGGATCAAAGTAAAAGGTGATTTCGCTATTCCAATTATGAATATACTTACCTTCCGATAATTCATATTGTTCAAATCCCTTTGTATCTATACAGTATGCTACTACATCTCTATCATCACTATCATCCATTAGTAACTTATAAAATCTCATTATTTCTTCCTCCAATAATCTTTATAAAGCATCTCCGGGTTCTTTCTAATTTCCTGTTTTACTTGTTCGAATAATCTTAAAAATTTCCTTTTATCCCCCTTAGCTATTTTATCAAAAGTTCTAATATTGCTTAACACATACTCGTGATAAGCATTTGGATGTCTTCCATGATGAGGTAGTAATTCTATATTCCAAACGTCATCCAAATCTAGTCCATATTTTTTCGTTATAGCCTCTATTTGTGGAGTATATTTTTTACTTATTATTAGTAGCATAATGATGTTTTTGTAAAGGTTTACCTGCACCCTTAGTGCTAAGTTCAACGCCATCGTTGCCTGTTTTACTTACGCCTAAATTTACCTTTGTCTTCTCACTTAGATAAGCTCGAACTTTATTCTCCAATCCATTGGTGTTTTTGGGCGGAACTTTAACGTTCCCAACCCCTTCCATGGCCAATCCCATTTGCCGGTCAGGGATTGAATTTTTCAGATTGGTCAGGGCGTTGTCTACGAACCGGCCGGCTTTCAGTGCATTATTTGCGCTTTTGTTTTTCAAATGGTGCGGGATTTCTTTTGCCAAGCTTTTAGCATTTCTAATGCGGGGGAATATGCCTTTTTCCGCACGAACCACCATATCCCGGACAGATGATTTGGACTGCAAACCCGTTTTCGTCGCTAATAATTTTAGATCACTGGCTTCTCTTAGATGGAAAAAACGGGCGGCGCTGCTGAATGTGAAAAGCCCCTTTACGCCAGGGACGATATCCAATGGAGAAAGGACACCACGGAATACTCGTTCGTCTGTTTTCAACTCTCTCCCTGAAATCCAGTCTTTTCCGGAAACGGCTGAACTTAATTCCAGTGTACCATAAGCTGTCCCCAATGCCATTCCTGCTGGCGGACAAATGAAGGAAGTGCCTACTATGACAGCCAGTGCCGTTATTTGTCCCCAAAATTCTTTGTTCATCTGCCCATCTTTGATCGATTCATACTGGAAAGCTTGGGAATTCAATGCTGTTTGTATATATTCTTGTTTCGAAAAATTTGCTTTAGGGTTCAGTTCTTTCCATGAAACGTATTCCCGTTCTATCAACTTAGCATAGTAGTTGCTGCCACTGAACAGATCTTCCAGTCCAACTTCCGCTTTCGGCACGTCGATTGTTTGTTGTGTGCCGTATGCTCCGGAAGCGACAACTGTTTTTTTGGCACCAATGTGATTTTTCGTTTTGATCTTTGATATGGATAAGTTGTGCATCGCTTCCACAAAAGCATCGATCTCTTGATAAAACAGATCATCGATGGTGCGGTCAACAATTTCTCCGACACGGCTGCTAAAGCGGTGCAAGACGAGATAATCTTCATATAATTGTTGATATTGTTTTTTTCGGTCTGTGTGGGTGAAAGAGATGACACCATCTGTGTCATATTTGGCGATGTCTGCTTGAACGTCTTCGAGAAGATCGTTTAGATCTTTTAATTTATCAATCATGCCTTTGCCCCATACACCGAGACCGACCAGATCGCCAATACCTTTCTTCGTCTTTTCCCATTCAGAAGGGATATACTTGACATCCACTGCCTTCATGCCTCCGATTGAAACGAAATGGATTCCAACATGTGGAACAGCTTTCTGTTTCATTATAAGAGAAAATATGTAACTTTTGGTAAACAGAAAGAAAAAAAGGGAATTTTAAGTAAAAACTACCAATCATTTTTCAGATCATGTTCTTATTTTAGGTCATAGGAACCGATCGAATAGACCTAAACCAATTTTTCCAGAATGAAACGTTAAAAATATGGTCTCACTCTTCCTTCAATTGAATGAGAAGGGGATGAGCCGGATGTTTACTTTATTAAAACAGATGGATCAGGTAAAATGGTTGATACAACATGGATTTCATTGTCGGCAGGCAAACTTTGAAATCTGTTTTAAACGGAAATAAAAAAGAGTCGTCGACCCCCAATCGTGCAAAAATCCCAGGGGATCGACGACTCTTTCAAATCTTCATTGAGTCCAAGCAAATCAAAGGTTTGATAAAAATTCCCCTTTTCGTTAAAATAAAAATAACCAGTCAAGCATAAAAATGAAATGCTTATTTAACAACATTTTTTGGGGTTTTTATCTTAACTATGAGGAATTGAAACACATTCATACGAGTACCTTCATGAGCAAATAACCCCGTTTTTATCTTAACTATGAGGAATTGAAACATGTGCAATTCTTTTGCTGTGTCTCTGAAATTCGTAAGTAGTTTTTATCTTAACTATGAGGAATTGAAACATATGTATCAAAATGGATGAGTAGTGTGTGTAGTGTATGTTTTTATCTTAACTATGAGGAATTGAAACTGTAAATTTGTTTCTGTCTCTAAAACTATCAAGTCAGTTTTTATCTTAACTATGAGGAATTGAAACATTTCGGTCGTTTTTCACGATGCGCTTTTTCGACCAGTTTTTATCTTATGAGGAATTGAAACGTTGCGGCCCTACGGGTGACGGGGCTATCAGACTATGTTTTTATCTTAACTATGAGGAATTGAAACCAGTTGGCGACCAAGAAAGTTGTCGGCTAATGCCATGTTTTTATCTTAACTATAAGAACTTAAATCTCATTCATTCGGACTGGTTCACAACACGCAGGGCAACGTTTTTCATAACTTATTTACTACCCTTTCTCCTTGACAGATGTCTGTAGGAGAAAGGGTTATTTTATTGGCGAACATGATGTAGAAGATTCCTTTTTCTCGTTTTGGATTAAATGGACTTGCCCTATGATCGTTTGTGACTGATTTTTGTCATAAAACGATCATTTTTGAATGTTTTTGATAAAAAATGATAGATTTTCGAAAGTGCTTACACTATAATGAAATTAGAGAAAGAGAAAACATCCAGATGGGAGTTGATAAGGTTGCTAACACCAGAGAGACACCGGATCATTTTAGAGCTGTTGGAACAAAAGGGAGTCGTCAAAATTCAAGAATTGGTGGAGGCAACCTCTTCGTCAGAATCTACGATTCGAAGAGATTTAAGCCAATTAGAAAAAGAAAAAAAGTTAAAGAGAGTTCATGGCGGAGCTTCCTTATTTCAACAAAGAAGTGAAGAGCTGAGCATCTCCGAAAAATCGACAAAGAATTTAGAAGAAAAGCGGATGATCGCTCAATATGCAGCGAGTCTCATTCAAGATGGTGATTGTATATATCTGGATGCGGGTACAACCACCTTTCAAATGATCCCGTACATTTCTGCTCAAAAAATAAAAGTAGTAACAAATGGATTAACCCATTTGGAAGCACTGCTTGAACAAAATATCGAAACCTATTTAACGGGTGGTTATGTAAAAAAGACCACAAGAGCTCTCATCGGTAAGGGGGCTCAAGAGGGGCTGCAATCGTATCGTTTTGATAAGGCCTTTATGGGTGTTAACGGCATCCACCTTGAGTTTGGTTATACAACTCCTGATCCAGAAGAAGCGGCTGTGAAAAGCCTCGCAATGAATCTCTCACAAAAGTCATTTGTTCTGGCTGATCATACAAAATTTAATGAATTTACCTTTTCAAAAATTACAGATTTAAATGATGCCGTCATTATTACAGATGAAATTGATCAAGAAATCTTAGAAGAATTTTCAGCCAAAACCGCAGTAAAGGTTGTGAAATAATCATGATTTATACGGTTACCTTAAATCCATCGATTGATTATCACGTCCGTATTAATCACTTAAAAATAGGAGAATTGAACCGAGCGGAAGAAACACTTTACTTCCCGGGAGGAAAAGGGATCAATGTGTCCCGCGTATTGAAACGCCTTGGTATCGATAGTGTTGTATTAGGTTTTGCAGGCGGTTTTACAGGAGACTTTCTTAAGAATGCATTAATTAGTGAAAATATTGCCATCGATTTCACTGAGGTGGAAGAGCCTACCCGGATCAATATAAAGCTGAAAGGAGATCAAGAAACGGAAATTAACGGGAATGGACCTGCCATCTCAAAAGAAAAGCAGGAAAAGCTATTATCAAAAATTTCTTCTTTGAATAAAGATGATGTTTTAGTGCTTGCTGGCAGTTTGCCTCCAACAGTTCCTGAAAATTTTTACGAGACGATAGCATCGATTTGTCAGGAAAGGGAAATACCGTTTGTCGTTGATACATCAGGACCGAGTCTAAAACGGTTGATACCTATGAGACCTTTTTTAATAAAACCGAACCATCACGAATTAGGAGAGTTGTTTCATGTAAACATTGAGACGATAGAAGATGCAATAAAGTACGGAAAGAAGCTGCAAAATGAAGGAGCAAGGAATGTAATCGTTACCATGGGAGGAAACGGAGCAGTATTGATTAATGCTGATCATACCGTATTGGCCAAAGTCCCAAAAGGTAACGTGAAAAATACAGTAGGAGCTGGGGATTCAACTGTTGCCGGTTTCTTAGCCTCCTATATTCAAAACCATGACGCGATCAAAGCATTCCAACACGGCGTCAGTGCCGGAAGTGCAACAGCATTTTCAGAAGATTTATGTACAAAGGAAAGCGTGGAACAGCTTCTTCCAAATATTCGCTTGGAAATTTATCGGTAAGGAGGATTGTATAATGAAAATCACGGATTTATTAACGAAAGAGACGATTATATTAGATTTACAGTCTGTTACCAAAATGGAAGTACTTGATGAATTAATAGAAACGCTTGCGAAGGCAGGGAAGCTTCATGATAAAGAAGCGTTTAAGGGGGCCATCCTTGCTCGTGAATCTCAAAGTACGACTGGAATTGGCGAGGGGATAGCGATTCCGCATGCTAAAACGAATGCAGTTAAACAGTCTGCGATCGCATTCGGTCGTTCAAAAGCAGGCATTGACTTTGAGTCTTTAGATGGTAAGCCCAGCCATTTGTTTTTCATGATTGCAGCTAGTGAAGGCGTCCACAATGCTCATCTAGAAACACTTTCCCGTTTATCGACATTGTTAATGGATCAAGAGTTTCGTAAAAAAATTGAATCAGCCAATTCTGCTGAGGAAATCATTGAAATTATCAATGAAAAAGAAAAGGAAAATGAAGAAGAGAGCGAGCAGACCGATTCTAAAAAAGGAAAAATTTTAGCCGTTACCGCTTGTCCGACTGGTATTGCTCATACGTATATGGCAGCGGATGCTTTGAAGACAAAAGCGAAAGAGTTAGGCGTTGACATTAAGGTTGAAACGAATGGTTCAAGTGGTGTCAAAAATAAGCTGACGCCAGAAGAGATCGAAGAGGCAGACGCAATCATTGTGGCTGCAGATAAGCAAGTGGAAATGGACCGTTTCGATGGCAAACATGTCATTGAAATCCCTGTTGCACAAGCCATTCGCCAACCAAAAGAGTTGATTGAACGAGCATTAAAGAAAGACGCACCTATTTACAAAGCTTCGGGAAAAGAAACAAATTCAGCGTTTCAACGCGGAGAACGAAAAGGATTTTATAAGCACCTCATGAATGGGGTTTCAAACATGCTGCCATTTGTCGTTGGCGGCGGTATCTTGATTGCCATTTCATTTATTTTTGGGATTAAAGCGTTCGATCCGAACGATCCATCTTACCATCCGATTGCTGAAGCATTGATGACTATTGGCAAGGGAAATGCCTTTAAATTAATGATTCCTGTTTTAGCCGGATTTATTGCCATGAGTATTGCGGATCGTCCGGGATTTGCTCCGGGAATGGTCGGAGGATTTTTGGCAGCAAATGGGGAGGCCGGTTTTCTTGGCGGATTAATTGCCGGTTTCTTAGCCGGATATTTAGTCGTTCTTTTAAAACGAATCTTTCAGGTGCTGCCGCAATCATTAGAAGGGATTAAGCCAGTTTTACTATATCCTTTATTCGGTATTTTAATTACAGGTTTTATTATGATGTATGTGGTGAATGATCCTGTTAAAGCGATTAACGATGGATTGAAAGCTTGGCTGGAAGGCTTAGGAACTGGGAACTTAGTTCTTTTAGGTTTGATTTTAGGGGGAATGATGGCTGTAGATATGGGAGGTCCGATCAACAAAGCAGCCTTTACATTCGGTTTAGCGATGATTGATGCAGGAAACTACGCCCCGCATGCGGCAATTATGGCTGGTGGTATGGTTCCTCCATTAGGACTAGCCATTGCAACAACTTTGTTTAAAAAGAAGTTTACAAAAGCAGAACGAGAAGCAGGAAAAACGTGCTATATTATGGGGGCAACCTTTATAACAGAAGGAGCCATTCCTTTTGCCTCAGCTGATCCAGGACGTGTAATTCCATCGATTATCGTAGGTTCCGCAATTGCCGGTGCGTTAACGATGGTATTTGGAATTGGTTTGTCAGCACCGCACGGAGGCATATTTGTCATCCCGATTATAAGCGGCAGTCCATGGTTATATGTACTTGCTATTTTAATTGGTTCATTTGTAACAGCTCTTATGGTCGGTTTCTTAAAGAAAGAAGTAAAAGAATAAAAGACTAATACGAGCAGCAAATTTCTTTTAAGGGTTCGGATCTAGGGTCTGAACCCTTTTTTGTTTGTGGTATGAACTGAAAAGGTGTGACGATATTTTTAGAAAAATGCTTGTTGGCGGGGAGATATTGTTTACGACTTACCCTCGGAATAGACTCTTTGTAAACTAGAAATAGTGGACGAAACTTGTAAAAGCTTTAGATGCCCCATGTCATTTACTTACTGAGTAATAGAACTGTTGTCGTCGACCCCCAATCGTGCAAAAATCCCCGGGAATCGACGACTCTTTCAACTCTTTATTGAGCACAAGCATTTTGCCATCTTCTTAGCAATGGTGATAAATAAATGATAGAATGAAAAGAAGGAAAATTTCTCGATGATATGGAGGTAAATAGATTGATTTATCAACTAAAGGTGCAGTTAAAAGGTATTCGCCCGCCGGTATGGCGGCGGTTATTGGTGCCAGGCGATATGACGTTTGCCGAGCTTCATCGCGTGCTGCAAAAAGCGTTTGACTGGGAAGACCGGCATTTGCATACGTTTTACATCACGAAGACGCGCGGAACGGCGAAGCTGCGCATCGAAATCGGCAATGATGTCGGTGATAGATGGAGCAATGCGGACTATGAAGAGCATAAGGAGCGGCTTTTCGATTGGCTTGTGCAGGAGGGAGACCGCTGCTTGTATATTTATGACTTCGGCGACGATTGGGAACATGAGATCGTGCTTGAAAAAATAGTGAAGCCGCAGCCAGATCTCGTCTATCCAGTTTGCCTCAAGGCGGTGCGTGTTGCGCCTGAAGAAGACAGCATGGGCGAAGGGTGGAATCCAGAGGCGATCGAGACAAAGGAATTGACAGCAATGGTCAATGCAAAACTGGCTCCACTGAGCAAAAAAGTTGGCAAGGAAATCCAAAAGAAAGCGCGAAAAGAGATGGAGAAGGGAGCGCAGGCCACACAAGGCAACGTATGGCGGGCACTGTTGGAAAAAGCGGTGGCGTTTAACCGGTTAGCGCCGTGGCAATGGATGGATGATGATGAAATTTTCCTTGTCATCGATCCGGAAACGAACGAGCGCTTATATTGTTCCGTCATTGGCGCGCTTGGCCAAGAGCATGGCATGGTCGTATATATCGGGGAGCAAGGATACAAAAGTCTGCAGCATTTATTCAAACAGCCATATCCCGAACAAGATCCTGTTTATACACAGCGGGCGGTGCTCATTTCCTTTGCTGACCGAAATGAATTAAGCAAGGAAGACTATGAGCTCCTCCGCTCCCTAGGCATGACATTCCGCGGCAAAAAGCAGTGGCCGCAGTTTCGCAGCTTTGACCCAGGGTACTATCCGTGGACGATTTCTGAAGAGGAGGCGAAGTTGGCGACAGTGGCGCTTGATCAGGCATTGGATGTCGCGCGGCGCGCTGGGGAAGGAGAACTTTCGCTTTCAGTGTTTCCGCAGGATGAAAAGATGTTTGCCCGCATCGGTGAAAAGAAGGATGGGAATGTCGTTTGGCGCGATGATCTCATTCCGCTTGCCAAGCTGGAAGTCGAGGAAAAAGCGCCGACGTATGAACTGCTTGTCGATCCGAAGTTGATTGAAATGGTGAAAAATATTGGACAAGTATACCATGGCAGCATCGAATTTGACGCGGGGTATATCAACCGGCCGGTTCAAGAGAAGCGCGGGGAGCGCCCGTATTTTCCGATATTTGTACTGGCGGTGGATGTGAACACTGGGTTTATCATCCATAACGATTTGCTTCCGATCGAGAATGTGGCGATGCGCGTGCAAAAAAGCTTTTTGGACATGCTTCTGCGGCTCGGGAAAATACCGCGGGAAATCCGCATGAAAAAAGAAACGAAGCAAATGCTCGCCCCGGTGCTGCGCAAACTGCCGATCCGGACGATGGAAGTGCCGCGGACTCCTGCGTCCGAACATGTCCGCAGAACTTTTGAAATGTTTTAGGATGAGATTCAAGGAGGAGTCTAGATTTGGATGGCAAATATAAAGAATCCATCATTATATTTTGGATGACAAATATAAAGAATCCATTATTATATTGTCGTATCAGTATGTGTACCGATTATTGACGCATTTAAAAAATATTATCCATGTCTTCCAGCAAATCAAAAATCCAGATGACATCACCAAAGAAGTGTACCGTGATTCGATTGTCAAAAAGTACGAAATTTTAGAGGATCAATTGTGGAAATTATTATCGAAGGTTTTTAAGTCTTGGGGACTCGAATTAAGCAATCCGCGTGCTTGTTACAGGCAAGCATTCAAAGAAGGATGGATTGAAAATATTGATACGTGGAACGACATTGTAAGTTCGCGTAATGCGACGGTTCATGTCTATAATGAGGATGATTATGAAAAAATTAAAAACAAGATAATAGCACAATATGTGGGGGAAATCGAAAAGCTGCTTGAAAATATAAAAAAAGAAGTGATTGATTGCGATGTATGGAATTCATGAAGATGTATATCGAAAATTATTGGACTACTTTCAACGCGAACGTGGCATTCGGAAAGTGATTTTATTTGGTTCAAGGGCCAGGGATACGGCGCGTTATAATTCGGATATTGATTTGTGTATTGATTATGAAGGAGAACAGAAAGGAAAAATTGTTCAAGATATCGATGACATTGTCGGAATTTATTCCTATGATGTACTGTTTGCCGATTTATTAAATAAAACGGCAAATTGACCGCGATGGAGTAGTGATTTACAAACGTACATAATGAGAAAGAGGGATGCAATAGTGTTAATCGCATTGGATATGGACGGGACGCTGCTCAATTCGAATGGACAGGTAAGTAGAAGAAATAAAGAGGCCATTGTGACAGCGCAAAAGCAAGGGCCATATCGTGGCGATCGTGACGGGCAGGGCGTATAAAGACGCGCGCGCGCCGCTTCGGGATGCGGGGCTTGTTTGCCCGATTATGAGTTTAAATGGCGCGGTGATGACATTAGAAGATGGGACGGTGCTTGGCGATGTGCCGCTTGACAAGGAAAAGTTGATTCCGGCGCTCGAATGGGTGCGCGCGCAGCCTGATTTATATTGCGAAATTTATACGGGCGATGCCGTCTATGTCGGGCTCCATAACCGCGCGCATCTTGAGGCGATGGCAGAAAAGGCAAGCGATATCGCGCCTGAATTAAAGCGCATCGTCGAAAAGCAGTTCCAGCAGGCGCGCGTGACGTATGTCGATGACATCCGCGCCATCTGGGAGGAGCGGCAAACCGTGTTTTATAAGGTGCTCATTTTTTCTCTCCATCAAGAACGTTTACAAGAAGCGGCCGCCCAGTTTGCCGCCATCTCCGGCATTACCGTCACCTCGTCGCATCCAAACAACATCGAAATTAACCATGAACAGGCGACGAAAGGACAAGCGCTCATGAAACTGTCCGCCCATTACGGCATCGATCTGAAAGATACGGTTGTTTTCGGTGACAGCCATAACGATTTATCAATGTTCGCCGTTGCCGGTTATCGCGTCGCGATGGGAAATGCCGCTCCCGAATTAAAAGAAGTCAGTGACATCGTCACCGCCTCACATGAAGAAGACGGCGTAGCGATCGTATTGGAAGAACTGATCGTCAAGCGAAAACAGTGACGATGGGCATCACTCTTCCCCCGTCCCATTGCCGATGCACGGTCTAAAAACGGCCAAAAATGGGGGGAGGTGTACATGAAGATTTTGCTTTCATGCACTAAAGTGCGATGTTGATATATCAACGGTTTGGACGTTTGACGATTTTGGTCAAACCGTCTAGTTTACATAACAACAATTTATTTTTTGCGAGGTTTGCAGGGGTGTGCAAAAACGCCCCTTGCTGCCCTAGAAAATCAATGGTAAAATGAAGGTGCTCTTTTTGAGAGGTGGCCTCGTTTAGAGGATTAAAACAATTTTCTAATTTTTCGATTTCTTCTTCAATTTCTTTCTTTTTGAGAGATGGCCTCGTTTAGAGGATTGAAACATTTCTCTATCTTTGTCGCGGGAAGATTTGGCTTCTTCCCTGTTTGAAAGAATGCCTCGTTCAGAGGATTAAAACTTTTTGACAAAAATTTCAGCGTTATCATTTTCTAGATCCTGTTTCAAAGAATGCCTCGTTCAGAGGATGGAAACAGAATAATCGATCAAACAAAAGACCAAGCCTGTGATGCGCAAAAGGCTTGGTCTTTTTTGGTTGCGGCAAACAGGCGGAATCGTTCAACGAGATGGAAAATGTTTGGGTGAAAGAACATGAAAATAGAAAGTATCTTT
>NZ_JBVVUU010000058.1:0-12255 GCF_056032925.1 Aeribacillus sp. JST-2 | reverse complement strand
CCCCATGGAATATAGAGCTAAAGCCGCTTAGGTATATTTTTATTATTTCTACTGTCTACTTGACAGGGGGCAGTTCACATTGTGAAGCCTCTTTTATTTTGTGTATAATAGGATTAACCATCTGCTGGAGGTATTTTCCTATGAAAACCTTTAAACTGGTTGGATTGAAAATTGAAAATAAAGCTGAAGACGGCCGATTTGACGAACTTCCTCTTGTAGACGGATTAATCATCAATAAAGAAGACGGCGAAAACTCCTGGCTAATTGAAGCGCTTCTTTCCAAACAGTACCGTCCTTATTTTGAACACCATTGGCAAAGCGGTGAAGATCTCATTTTATTTGCCACCATTACCAAAAAAAATAACCGTCCCGCACAAGTGATCGCCAACGTTCATTCCATCACTCAGTTTGAAGAGCATATTTCGGTTCTTTTTCTTGGAAGACTGTACAGCCGCTCCATAAAGCAGGAAGCGGAAAACATCTTGAGCGAATTGATTGCTCAAGGCCTTTCAGGAAAAAAACTTTTAGAAGCATTCAAAAAACGGATGAATAAATAGCACGGAAACGGAAAAAGAACCGCGGTTTCTTTAAATAGAAAAACAGAAGGCGCATAAGGCCTTCCGTTTTATTGATTTTGATCCTCTTGATTTTCATTATCGTTTATATTTCCGTCATCTTCATTCAGCATATCGTCCGTACCGTTGTTATCGGCTTCGTTTCCATCTTGATTGTCCATATTGTTATCGTCCGCCGGCGGAACTTCTTCATCTAAAGTATTTCCGTCGTTATCTTCATCTGTTGGACCAACATCCTCATTTTCTTCATTTTGATTGTTCTGCGGATCATTATCGCCATTTGCGTTGCATCCGGCGAAAACCATCAAAGAAATCAATGAACTTAATAGTATGAGCAGCCATTTCTTTTTCATGAGCTGGATAACTCCTTTCAATTTTTTACATTCTTAACATGTCCAACAAAACAAATACTATGCATCAATTTGTTCTCATTTTACAAATAGATAGACCAAATCCTTCTATTCGATTGTTTTGCTGTTTTTCTGCGGCGAAACTGATATGCGAAAAATGAATGGGCAAACGCTTCCAAAACTCCTATTGTGTTTCAGAGGTTGCCGACAGATTCACGTTAAAAGGGGAAATAAAAACGTTAATTGCGATTTTGTTCCGGTTGTGAAGCGGCTGGCTCGCACACTGGCAGAGCCGGCAAAGAGGGGGAAGCTAATTGGAGAGTGAAAGCGCAGCCCCAAGCAATGGATCAGCGGGGAAATTCGCTTTGTTTGTGCAGTCCGAGTAAATTCCGAGCATTGTTTCCATTTTCATCGGCAAAAAAATGCATTCGCTTGTCCAGCCTAATCCCCAAATTCCAACATGGCGGAGATTTGGATCCCGACATTTCAAGAAAATGTCATGCCTGTCGAGTATAGGTTCGTTTCCGTAGTGTCGATTCGCTGCAATAATAAAACCGGGCATAGCCCGGATGTTTGGTTGGATTTTAATCTGTCTACTTTAAGGGTAGCATATCAAATTGAACTGCCCCCACTTTTTTATTTCTGTCAAAACTTTATCGGCATCATCCAATTATTTTACCGCAAACGTTAATTCCGCTTCACAGGCAATTTCGCCGTCCACTTTTGCGACGCCCTTCGCTTTTCCGATCGGACCTCGTTGTGCGGTGATTTCTACTTCCAGTTGAAGCTGGTCGCCAGGACGAACCTGCTTTTTAAAGCGGCACTTGTCGATGCCTGCAAACAGCGGGAGTTTGCCTTTCATTTCTTCTTTTTGCAGCATCGCCGCCCCGCCGACTTGCGCCAAAGCTTCTACAATTAAAACACCCGGCATAACGGGATAATCGGGATAATGGCCGCTGAAAAACGGTTCATTGATGGTTACATTTTTTATTCCTACCGCCCGTTTCCCTTCTTCCACCTCGACAATTTTATCAACGAGCAAAAACGGATAGCGATGCGGAAGAATTTCTTTAATTTGTTGAATATCCAGCATTGGAATACCTCCTATTGCATTACGATCAAAGGAAGGAAGCCCCTCCTTTATTTCAAAAAAAGTATAAAATTATTCTTTTTCTTTTTCAACAAGGTCGATGATGTGCTGCCATGTAGACGGTTTGAGGGCATCGAGCGGCTTCCCGTCCCCTAATACGCCGTACCCGACGATGGCGCCGGTTGCAAGGCTGACGGCCATTCCAAGAACGAGCAAAACAAGGCGGAGCCAGATCGGAACGAGGCGGATGCGAACGCGTTTTTTTGTTTTCTCTTTTTCTTCTTGTTTCTTTTTTTTCAGTTCTTCCCGTGTGGGAATATTTAATCTTTGCTCAGCAGCCATCGCAAAAACCCCTTTTTACATAAATCACTCCCCGCTTCCATGCGATGCGGAACACTCGTACTCAGCCTTTCCGAATCCAAAAAGGCAAAAACGGCTTTTCACCGGCTGAAATTGGAGCCTTTATATCAAAATGAAGCGTTCAAAAATACCGCTCTTTTTGAGAAAGCCGTTTATCAGCAAAGCTTCCGAAAGTTCAGCGCATTTTTATCGGACGGAGTTTATCAGACCGAGCATTTGATCGCCCAGTGTTATCGATCTTGCATTCAATTGATAGGAACGCTGAGCCATCAATAAATCCGTCATTTCTTCTGTCAGGTCGACATTGGATGTTTCCAGCGCCCCTTGTTTCATGTTTACTGCAGAGCGAAGGTTTCCTGTTAAATTTGTCAGTACATCGGTTATCGGCACATTCCCTAAATCCTGCAGGCCATACAAATTGTCACCGAGCGATACGATCATGCTCGGCCGATTGAATTGCACAACGCCAATGTTGATGACTTGCGGCAAATCCCCATCATTTTTAGGCAAGGCCGTAATCGTTCCGTCGTTTGAAATGGCCAATTCGCGAAAACGATCGTCCAAGTAGATCGGGTTTTGATTTTCATCGAGCACGCTGTAGCCGTCTTTCGTTACAAGCATCAGCCGGTTTGTGCCGTCATTGGCCGGCGATAAATAAAGGGCGCCGTCCCGCGTATAGCGGATTTGTCCATCGACTTCAACTTGCAAAAATTGATCTTTCTGCAAAAGAGCGACATCCAGTTCCCGGCCTGTGTTCCTTAACGCGCCTTGTTTAAACACCAGCTGCTGATCAAGTTTTGCGCCGGCGCCGAGTCTTAGACCGTATGGTGTTAGCCTCCCTACTTCTCTTTCAACATCTGGCTGGTTGTTAAGTTCCTGTCTCATCAACTCTTGGAAACTTGTGCTTGTTTTTTTATAACCGTTCGTATCGATATTCGCAAGATTATGTCCGATAACGTCTATTTGTCGTTGCAGTTGAGTCATTGTATTGGTTGCGGTTATCATTGATCTCAGCATTTACTGCACCTCCCTGTTAGCCGATGCGGCCGATTTCATTCACTGCTTTGTCCATGCTTCTATCATAAGCCTGAAGGACTTTTTGGTTGGCCTCAAATGTGCGGTAAGCTGTCATCATATCAGTGTAAGCTTTTGCTACATCAACATTGGATCGTTCCAGAAATCCTTGACGGAGTGTATATTGGACATTGCCGATGCCGACAGCGCTTGCAAGCACCGTCCCGTCAGCCGTGCGAAAAAGTCCGTTTCCTTCATTGATCAGATTGCGCACATCTGCGGCAAGCCGAATGTCAATCGTCTGTCCAGTGTCGATCCCGTTTTCGAACACATCGCCTTCAGGGGTAATCGTAAAATCATTGCCGGTAATCACAATCGGTGTTCCGTTCGTGGAAAGAACGTAATTTCCCGCCATCATTAATCGGCCTTCGTTATCGATCGTAAAGTGTCCGTTACGCGTATACTTTACTTCTCCTTCCGGCGTTTGCACAGCAAAAAAGAGGGCGCCTTTCAAATTGGTCTCTTCATGATACGGCACGTTTTCTTCTACGAGTGCCACATCTGTGGGCAAATCGGTCGCATGAATATCGCCTTGAGTAAACTGCGGAATCAGTTCCTGCATATAAGCCCCGGTATTAACGGATCCAATTTGGGCTATTTGGGGGGCGCCATTATGCTTTTCAATCCGCGCTAAAAGCATTTCCGGAAAAGCGCGCATAGCCGATCGGTCGGCCTTATAGCCCGGAGTATTGGCGTTGGCTATATTGTTCGCGAGCATTTCCGCATGACGCTGCTGTGTAAGCATACCGGCCGCCGCCGTATAAAAGCCTCGAAACATTTTTTTCCACCTCATTCATCATTTTCCGACAACTTTCCTATTTTTTATTATAAAGGAGTTTTCTCAGTTTCTCATTAACATTTTTGGATTTTTTTATGGGTCATTCATCATAAAATTGACGCAGGACTTTTTAACCTTTCCGCATTTTGGCCGTGAAAATAGAATATATAAAAAAAGAGTCTGCGTTCAACAGACTCTTATACGAGCTTTTTCTTTGGCAGTTTGTCCATGTTGTCCAACATGATTCCTGTCCCGACTGCAACGCAGTATAACGGATCATCAGCAATGAAAACGGGGACTTTTAATTCTTCGGCCATAAGCTGGTCAAGGCCGTTTAAAAGCGCTCCGCCTCCTGTCAAAATGACTCCGCGGTCAATGATATCAGCCGACAGCTCAGGAGGTGTACGCTCAAGAACGTTCTTGGCCGTTTGGATAATCATTTCGACAGGTTCTTTCAACGCCAGTTCAATTTCTTTTGAGTGGATCGTGATGGTGCGCGGCAATCCCGTCACCATATCACGCCCCCGGATATCAAGTTCTTCATTGCGCGCCCCCGGAAAAACCGTTGCCACTTTCAGTTTAATCTCTTCGGCTGTCCGTTCTCCGATCAAAAGCTTATACTCGCGCTTTATGTAGTTCAAAATTTCTAGGTCAAATTTGTCCCCAGCCACCTTAATGGACGAGGCAGTGACGATATCACCCATTGAAAGGACAGCTACATCGGTTGTCCCGCCGCCAATGTCGACCACCATGTTCCCGCTCGGTTGGAAAATGTCCATCCCTGCTCCAATGGCGGCAACTTTCGGCTCTTCTTCCAAAAATATTTGTTTGCCTCCGCTTTTTTCAGCTGCTTCCCGAATCGCCTTTCGCTCCACTGATGTAATATTTGTCGGGCAGCAAATCAAAATGCGGGGTTTTGACAATATTCCTTTGACGTTCAATTTATTGAGAAAATGCTTTAACATCGTTTCCGTTACGTCAAAATCGGCAATCACCCCGTCTTTTAACGGTCGTATGGCAACAATATTGCCCGGTGTACGCCCCACCATGCGCCTCGCTTCTTCGCCGACGGCCAAAACCTTCCCTGAATTTCTGTCAAGCGCCACAACGGAGGGCTCATTTAACACAATTCCCCTTCCCTTTACATGGATCAGCACATTGGCTGTTCCAAGATCAATCCCTATATCTTTTCCAAACATTCTTTTTGCTCCTCCTTGCCTATCTCACCTACTTTACCCTAATTATATATTCTATCATATCTTTGCATAATCAGTATGATTTTGTAAAAAAAATCGTCAAAATTTTGGGGAATTTGTCACAGGGAAAGGAAATCATTACTTTTTTACCGGCTCCTTTTGAAGCGCCCCTTCCCGCTTATATTTTAATTTTGTTGCTTCTCCTCCGCGCAAATGGCGAATGGATTTATGATAATCCAATATTTTTTTCACTTCATTGGCTAGTTCGGGGTTTATTTCTGGCAGCCTTTCCGTTAAGTCTTTATGGACAGTACTTTTGGAAACGCCAAACTCTTTCGCGATCACGCGAACCGTTTTTCTCGTCTCCACGATATACTTTCCAATCTTGATTGTACGTTCTTTGATGTAATCGTGCACACCACTCGACCTCCCTAGTGTGGATGTGAGAAGTGTGAAATGAGATTCGCATGCGCAGTGAATACAGCGGTGTCATTGATGCAAAATCTGAAGATGGCATTTTTACTATATTGATCCTCTATCTCCACGATCCCTCACCTCAAACACTCTCTCTTTAGGTTTGTAACATTTTATTAGCTTGGTTGAAGATATATGCTTGAAAAGTCAAGAAGGACAAGGGATTTGCGGAAAAAATATTTCCTTGCGGGATCGACACGTGGATAAATCATGGACGGCAAGATCAATCGGGGAATTCCAACAATTATTTTCCGGGAAATTTGTATTTTTGCGGCGAAAAAAAAAATCTGTCCCATTTTCGGAACAGATGATGAATAATTTGTAGAACGGTCAGTTTTTTATAAGATGGCATATTGATAATCTTTTTGATCTGTGATGAACATATGGCCTGGTGCATGAGTAATCATCAATTCCGGCTTGCTGGCCATCGCAACAGCTTGCGGGGTGACGCCGCACGCCCAAAAGACGGGCACTTCTCCTTTCTTTATTTCAACAGCGTCCCCAAAATCCGGTTTAGATAAGTCGCTAATGCCTATTTCTTCCGGATCGCCTATATGCACCGGCGATCCATGGACAGACGGAAATCTTGATGTCACTTGGACTGCTCTAGTAATCTCTTCCCCTTTGAAAGGTCTCATACTGACGACCATTTTTCCGTGGAAAATACCTGCACTTTCACAAGAAATCGATGTTTTGTACATCGGCACATTACAATTTTGTTCGATATGACGGATTGACAAGCCGTTCTCCATCAGCGCCGTTTCAAAAGTGAAGCTGCAGCCGATTAAAAAGGAAACAAAATCGTCGCGCCAGTATTGGTCAATTTGCTCTGCCTCTTCCACTAATTCACCATTTTGATAAATGCGGTATTTCGGCAAATCAAACCGCAAATCAGCCGTTGGAGCCGTTCGCTTCGGCACCGGCGAACCGACGTCGGTCACTTCAAGGAGCGGGCAGGGTTTCGGATTTCTTTGGCAAAACAGCAAAAAATCATAGGCTAAAGTCTTTGGCAAGATGACAAGGTTTGCCTGTGCATAACCGGGCGCTAATCCTGCAGTCGGTTTGTTCCATTCCTTTCTGCGGATCATCGCTCTTGCTTCTGCTGGACTTAACTCCATGTTCACTCCTCCTCACGAAAAAATGATGGATGATGGTACGTTTTGAACATGAGATCTTCTCAGATATGGCCAATCCTCTCCCGCCATCTCTATTGAAAGGCAGGAGGAGAATGAAAAAATGGCTGCGTATCCGCTCTATATTCCCGCACCTGCAGAAATTTGCCGGAGCATTTTTCTCTGATTTTGATAAAGCATTTGGGCTTCCTGAATCGTAACAGGCTTAAAGCGGATTTTCGCCCCGGGTACAGCTTGGGCAACGAACATGAAATCAACGGTGATCACAGTGGCGATCATCGTATACCCGCCAGTTGTTTGCCTGTCAGCCATTAAGATGATCGGCTGGCCGTCCGCCGGAACCTGAATGCCGCCAAGCGGGGTGGCTTCTGACAAAATATCCGCACCTTTTTGATGAGGAATTTTCACACCTTTTAATCGATATCCCATTCGATCGGATTGAGGGGTCACCTCATAGACAGAAGAAAAAAATGTATCGGCCGCTTCTTTGGAAAACGCCGCAATATGTGGGCCTGGCACGACACGGATGACCATGTCCTTTTCGTAATTGGGGATAAGTGAAGGATGAAGCAGCCGCCCAATAGTATTTTTTTCTACTATCCCTTTTCCTATGATGACATCCCCTTTTTGAAGCGCGCGCCCTTTCAACCCTCCTAGAGCAGCTTTCAGATAGGTCGATTTGCTCCCCATCACTTTCGGTACATCGATGCCGCCAGAGATGCTGATATAGGCTCTTGCTCCGCTTTTCAATCCGTTAAAAGTCAATATATCTCCCTTTTTTAGCAAAAAGCTTTTCCAAAGAGGCGCATCTTTCCCATTCACTTGCGGATTAAGGTCTCCGCCGCAAATGGCAATCACGGCATCGCCGGCAGCCTCTAATGACGGACCGACAATGGTTGCTTCCAAAACCGCTTCATCTGGCTCGTTTCCGACCAAAAGATTCGCAATTTGCATAGCGAAAGAATCCATTGCACCGGCCACGACCACCCCGTATTGCTGATAGCCGATTCGTCCCAAATCTTGAACGGTTGTTAATAAGCCGGGCTTTTGCACGTAAAAGATTTCCTTCATCATCTCACCGCTCCGGGTTTGAGGATCATAACCTCTTCCTCCTCTAATCTTTTTCTTAATGCCTGTGCAAAAGCCAACGCCTTCGGTCCGTCTCCGTGAATGCAGACCGTATCTGCTTGAATCGGTATTTCCCGTCCGTCGACAGCGGTTACTTTTCCCTCTTTTACCATACGGATCACTCTTTTGACTGCTTCTTCCGGATCATGGATCATGGCATTTTTCTTAGATCTCGGGGTTAATGTACCGTCAGGCTGATAGGTCCGATCGGCAAATACTTCATGAGCCACCTTCAGCCCCAGTTTTTCTCCTTCTTGGCAAAGGGCGCTTCCAGCGAGGCCGAATAATATCAGCGATTTGTCCACATCCTTTACCGCATGGGCGATCGCTTCCGCTAACGCTTTATTTTTCGCCGCCATATTGTACAAGGCTCCATGCGGCTTTACATGATCCAGTTTCACTCCCTTTGCCGCAGCGACACCGCTCAAGGCTCCGATTTGGTAAACGACCATATTATAGGCTTCCTCAGGAGAAATTTCGACAATTCTTCGCCCGAATCCTGCCAAATCGTTTAATCCGGGATGAGCGCCAATCGCCACGCCAAATTTTTTGGCGAGTTCCACCGTTCGCATCATCACATTATGGTCGCCGGCATGAAAGCCGCAAGCAATGTTTGCGGAAGAAATATAACGGAGCACCTCTTCATCATTGCCGACTTTAAACGCTCCGAAACTTTCTCCTAAATCGCTGTTTAAATCGACAGTCGCCACTTTTTATCTTCCCCTTTTTTCATCAAATTTTATTTTAAAAGCCCCTTTTTCCACTGCAGCTTCTATTTCCGCATATTCTTTTTCCGTAATCGGCGCAAAACGGAGATAATCACCCGCTTTTAGCAAAATCGGTGTGTCCCGCTCCGGGTCATACAGCTTTACAGGCGTTTTCCCGATAATTTGCCATCCGCCCGGCGTTTCGAGCGGGTAAATGCCAGTTTGTTCCCCGGCAATGCCGACAGAACCGGCGGGGATATTGGGTCTGGGAGTTTCTTTTCGCGGTGCCGCAATTCTTTTGTCCATGCCTCCTAAATAAGGAAAGCCGGGGACAAAGCCGAGCATATAAATGAGGTAGTCAGACGAAGAATGAATGTTTACGACTTCTTCTTCTGTCAAACCATTGTATTCCGCAACAAACGGTAAATCCGGCCCTGCCGATCCGCCGTACAAAGTCGGAATTTCGACAACAACCGGCGGCGGCAGCTCCATTCCTTCGGTATTTTCGCCTATTTCCAAAAGCTTCTCTTTCAATTCATCATAAGAAATGACATCGGGGCGGTAAAAAATCGCCAAGGTCGTATAGGCAGGCACCCATTCCAAAATCCCGTCAATCCGGCTTTGTTCAAGGCATAATTGGTATTGGCGGATCTTTTCATGGATCGACGGTGAAATTTCCGTTCCAAATTGCAAGGAAACTGCCGAATCCCCAAGCGGCTGAATAGTGAATGGCAACGTTTCTCCCCCTTTCTTGCACAATCAAATCATATGTTATGAAAACAATTTTTGCAGTTCCTGCACGAAAGTGGTCACTCCTAAGTAGGCTGTCAATAGGACAACTATGCCACCGAACACTGTAAGAAAGAAAGGGTGTTTATAGTCGCCGACGATGGATTTATTATAAGCTGCAAAAAGAACCGCACCCAACCCGATCGGCAAAATCAGCGCGTTAAACGCTCCAGCTAAAATAAGTAATTTAACAGGTTTTCCAATAAATGCAAAAATGATCGTGGAAATGATGATAAAGCCGATAATAAAGCTGGAATGGTTTTGTTCAACTTTCCTAAAAAGCGTCCGCAAAAAGGAAACAGACGTATAGGCTGAACCAATCACGGATGTAATGGAAGCCGCCCACAATACAAGGCCGAAAAACTTATATCCAAGAGTTCCGGCTGCATGCTGGAAGGCTGAAGCCGCCGGATTGCTCGGGTCTAATGAAAAGCCTTTTGACACAACCCCTAAAACTGCAAGAAATATAAGCACACGCATAATCGACGCAATGATAATGCCAAATACAGAGCTTTTCGTCACTTCCGAAAGGTTTTCCTTCCCGGCTATTCCCGCATCCAGCAAGCGATGCCCGCCGGCAAAAGTAATGTACCCCCCAACCGTTCCACCGACAATGGTGATGATTGTAAAGAAATCAATATTTTCCGGCACGAATGTTCTTAAGGCGACCTCTCCCAATGGCGGTTTTGAGACAAAAGCGACATAAAGAGTAAGGAGAATCATTGCGGCGCCCAAATAACGCGTTAATTTGTCCATGGCGATTCCCGCTTCTTTCGATAAAAATACGGCAATGGCCATTACAGCCGTGATGCAGGCGCCAATGCGGGCATCAATTCCGAACAGAACATTTATCCCAAGGCCGGCTCCTCCGATGTTGCCGATATTAAATGCCAACCCGCCAAGCGCAACCGCAAAGGCAAGAAAATAGCCGAGTCCGGGCAACACCATGTTGGCAATATCTTGTCCCCTTTTGGCCGATACGGCAATAATCCGCCAAATATTGATTTGCACTCCTATATCTAATATGACCGATATGAGAATGACAAAAGCAAAACTGGCTAACAGCTGTTCGGTAAAGACGGAAGTTTGCGTCAAAAATCCCGGTCCGATCGCGGATGTCGCCATAATAAAAGCTGCACCCGACATTGCCGACAACTTTCTCCTCCGCTTGTTCTTTTCATTGGCATCCATTGTATCACTCCTTTTACCATCACTAGATGGACAGATAACATTATGTTACCAAAATAAATGGGATCAATCCACTACCCGCTTTCCGACTATCACTAAATCCCGTTCAATGCCATCAAGCTCGGCAACACGCGGAAAATGCCCCCAGTCCGTAAACCCGTGTTTGTAAAACAGCTTGAGGCTCGGGGTGTTGTGGCGAAACACAAAGCCGAGCAAATTTTTTAATTGAAGGGAAGGCGCCGCTTCGATTGCTTTTTGCAAAGCTTGTTGGCCAATCCCTTTGCCGCGGAACTGTTCATCGATGTAAATGCTGATTTCGGCTGTTCCGTTATATGCCGGCCTGCCGTAAAATGATTGAAAACTGAGCCAGCCTGCTGTTTCACCATTTAATGCTATGATCCATAACGGCCTTCTCTCCGGGTTATGCTCGTAAAACCATTGTAGCCGATCCTCCACTGTCACAGGTTCCGTATCTGCTGTCACCATTCTGCTGGGAATCGTAGAATTATATATGTCGATAATTTTCGGCAAATCGTCCAGCACCGCATCCCTTATTGTGATCTTTTCCATCTCTGCTCCCCCCTTTTTGTAGAATGATTTTATTATATTATAAAAAGAGGAATTATCGATCGCCTTTTCTCTTTGCAGCCTACAGCCTTTTGACAAAGGGATCATGCCACCCTAATGATAAATTATAGCAGGCTGATAAAATTGATAGTAAAACTTGTAAGACATTAGGCTTTTTTCTTAATTGGACATCTAAATTATATTGGGCGAACATAATAGTCATTATATGTAATTTGATTTCACCTTCCTGTAAATTTCTTTAAATGAGAGAATTAGGCTTTTCATATCGGAATTTGCTTTTTCCAGACGCAACCCCGAGTAGAAGAAAGATCAGCAAAAGTACATGAATCCGAGCAAAAAAGAAACATATTCTTCACTAAAGAAAAGATTTGATTATTAATCACAAAATGTAAGTGACATTAAGAAGAACAGTATTATATGAAAACTTAGAAATGCTTCAGGCGATGGGTAACTAGGCAGTTCTTTTAAACCATCCTAAAATTGTTATAATGCCGCAAAGATTGTTGCCGATAGATTGTGGCAAAGGTTCGTTCGAAATGAGGACGGGTATCGGTCCTACTGCCGGGATGAAATCATGAAGCGATTTGACTGTCTTAAAAGATTGCGGAAAAATTTTTAAATATTGAAGGCATTAGCATTGCATAAATATAGTTAGAATTTTCTGTTAATTATTTTTTGTGATTTTGTGCCAAAAAGACAAAACCTAAAGAAAGGTGGCACTGCCCATTTGGTAAATATATACAGTTAAACCAGAGCGACAACGACAAAAGGGAGATTATGGACTGGCTCGCCCATCAAATTTTCGCAACCAAACATAAGCTGGTT
>NZ_JBVVUU010000057.1:0-12279 GCF_056032925.1 Aeribacillus sp. JST-2 | reverse complement strand
AACCAGCTTATGTTTGGTTGCGAAAATTTGATGGGCGAGCCAGTCCATAATCTCCCTTTTGTCGTTGTCGCTCTGGTTTAACTGTATATATTTACCAAATGGGCAGTGCCACCTTTCTTTAGGTTTTGTCTTTTTGGCACAAAATCACAAAAAATAATTAACAGAAAATTCTAACTATATTTATGCAATGCTAATGACCTTATATAATTTTTTAAATCCGGGGAGGAATCCTGAGAAGCATCCTTTCTCAAAAATGGCTTTAAAAATCATCGTAAGCATCACCTAACGGTATAAAATCTTCTTGTAGCCAGTACCAATGTCTACCTCTATTTTCTATCAATCGTTCTAATAAATCGGTAAAAGAAGTCGCTATAATAGAACACTCTCCTACCACCCCATGCCTATCATAAAAGCTGTCATAGCACCTACCGAGCCTACCCGGATTCAAATCAATCGTAATGTACTCTCCATTTCTATCCGTTGCACAGATATACCAATCGGATGAAATATCTTCTTCACATAACTCCCCTACAATAATAGGGTTAGCTAACTGAAAATCCTGAGGAGGGACTATTAAAATGGAATAATCAGCCTTTTCAAATAAAAGCGCCCCCCCACATAACTCATAAAACTTATACACATCATCAGGTAAAATATGCGATGTACTCACATTTGGAATACCAGCTGGAGGATAAACTACACAATCCCCTAAATTTTTTATTTTATTAATTAAATTCTCAATCCTCATTTTTCTTCACTACTCCCGATAAATATATTGATGAAATGCACGATAATACTCTCTTCTAGCAGACTGGGGAACACCAGCAGCATCGAACATTCTCTCTGTTAATTGTTGCATTTCTCTCGGCGAAACTGTTTTCCAATCTACTTTTCCTCCAACTTTTTTACCGGTTTTTTCGTATAACCATTGTCTATATACTGCTTTTGTGGCATCATGTTGTGCTTTTGTCAAAGCAACTGTAGGGGTATCAGCACCTCTACTTACATAGTTTGGTACATTATGCTTAGCCCAGACATCTAATATACCATGGTGATTTTCTAGTGGTTCATTGCTTGGACGATACGGTACGACATCATACGGTCTAACATTACCCGTACCCTTAGTGCTAAGTTCAACGCCATCGTTGCCTGTTTTGCCTCCGCCTAAATTTACCCCCGTCTTCTCACTCAGATAAGCTCGAACTTTATGCTCCAATCCATTGGTGTTCTCGACCGGAGCCTTAACGTTCCCAACCCCTTCCATGGCGAATCCCATTTGCCGGTCAGGGATCGTATTTTTCAGATTGGTAAGGGCGTTGTCTACGAACCGGCCGGCTTTCAGTGCACCGTTTGCTGTTTGATTTTTCAAATGTTGCTGGATTTCTTTTGCCCATGCTTTGGCATTTCTGATGCGGGAAAATATTTTTTCCGCACGGACAACCATGTCGCAGGCACGCTGTGATTTCTGATGCAAGCCTGTTAATAGCCGAGAATCCAATGCTTCTCGAAGAGGCGCGATTTTGGCGGCACTACTGAATTTTGAAAGCGCGCTGACGCCAGGGACGATATCCAATGGAGAAAGGACGCCGCGGAATACTCGTTCGCCTGCTTTCAACTCCCTCCCTGAAAGCCAGTCTTTTCCGGAAACGGCTGAGCTTAATTCCAGTGTACCATAAGCCGCTCCCAATGCCATCCCTGCTGGCGGACAAATCAATGAAGTGCCTACTATTACAGCAAGTGCCGTTACTTGCCCCCAAAATTCTTTGTTCATTTGCCCGTCTTTGATCGATTCATACTGAAAAGCCCGGGAATTCAATGCTGCCTGTATATATTCCTGTTTCGAAAAATCTTGCTGGGGGTTCAGTTCTTTCCATGAAGCGTATTCCCGTTCCATCAGCCTGGCATAGTAGTTGCTGCCGCTGAACAGATCTTCCAGTCCGACCTCGGCTTTTGGCACTTCGATTTTTTGTTGTGTGCCGTATGCTCCGGGAGGGACAACCGTTTTTTTTGCGCCAATGTGGTTTTTCGTTTTGATCTTTGATATTGATAAGTTGCGCATCGCTTCCATAAAAACATCGATATCTTGATAAAACGGCTCATCGATGGTGCGGTCGACAATCTCTCCGATGCGGCTGTTAAAGCGGTGCAGGACGAGATAATCTTCATATAATCGTTGATATTGGCTTTTGCGGTCTGTGTGGGTGAAAGAGATGACACCGTCTGTGTCATATTTGGCAATGTCTGATTGGACATCTTCCAAAAGATCGCTAATATCTTTTAAGTTGTCGATCATGCCTTTGCCCCATGCACCGAGGCCGATCAGGTCGCCAATGCCTTTCTTGGTCCTTTCCCATTCAGAAGGTATATAGTTGACATTCACTGCATTCATGCCTCCGATTGAAACGAAATGGATTCCATCATGTGGAAAAGCTTTTTGTTTCATTATAAGGGAAAACATGAAAGTTTTGGTAAAAAGAAATAAAAAAAGGGAATTTTAAGTAAAAACTACCAATAATTTTTCAGATAATGTTCTTATTTTAGGTCATAGGAACCGATCAAATAGACTTAAACCAATTTTTCCTGAATGAAACGTTAAAAATATGGTCTCACTCTCAATTGAATGAGAAGGGAATGAGCCGGATGTTTACTTTATTAAAACAGATGGATCAGGTAAAATGGTTGATACAACATGGATTTCATTGTCGGCAGGCAAACTTTGAAATCTGTTTTAAACGGAAATAAAAAAGAGTCGTCGACCCCCAATCGTGCAAAAATCCCCGGGGATCGACGACTCTTTCAAATCTTTATTGAGCCCAAGCAAATCAAAGGTTTGATAAAAATTCCCCTTTTCGTTAAAATAAAAATAACTGTCAAGCATTAAAAATGAAATGCTTATTTAACAACGTTTTTTGGGGTTTTTATCTTAACTATGAGGAATTGAAACTTGAGTTGGCAAGATACCAGTCAGCAACGCTTAGTTGTTTTTATCTTAACTATGAGGAATTGAAACTCTTTAATTCCGGTGATTTTGCAGTTGGCGCAGGCGTTTTTATCTTAACTATGAGGAATTGAAACTCCCAAACCTCTGGCAACGAGTGCCATTCGTCTAAGTTTTTATCTTAACTATGAGGAATTGAAACCTTACATGAATAATTAATAGAAGAAGTATTCGTTCCACTTTTGAAATGAGGGCTTTAAACATTAGTTACATCTAGATCCTTAAGTCTCAACATTCTTTTGCAATACTTATTTTCAAATGTCGATTCTATATCGTGAAAAACACCACAGGAAAAAGACCAAGAAAGTCTGACGGAAAAGTCTCGGAAAAATCTTCGGATTGTTTACTTATACTCGATATTTGCATCTTTGATCAATCTTTTATATGTTCCACTATTCCTAAAATCCTTCTTTGAAGTTATCACCTTATAAATCAACATTTCACGTTGTTTCTCTGACATTTCATTTAAGCACGCTTCTCGTTAGAGAATCCATGTCAAGCCCTTAAATGGATAGATCACATACATATATGTATATTTATTCAAAATTTTGATAAAGATATACCGCAACACTCTGTATTTTTTTCTTGCAGAAACAAACTAAACTTTTTGAGCTAGTAATAACTTTACAAAAATTTTATAAATCACCGTAAAAAAGATTAAATGAATTGTTTACTTTTTCCTGACTTTTTAAAGATTTTTACTATATTTTTCTCTTTTCTAAACAAAATAAGATTGAATTGTAAGTTAATAGAAAAGAAAGGAGAAAAGGAGAATAGATGAAAGAGTTTTAGAGGTTCAAAGATGGCTGAATAAAACCTACGGCGGTAGAGCTGGTTTTAATGAAGTGACTGAAGACGGAATTACTGGATAGAAAACGGTCTATCGCTTAATCCGGGCACTACAATTGGAAATGACAATTGTTTCTTCCAACGGCAATAAAGGAAACTGTTCTCCAATATCAACTCAAAAATCAGAATATTCAGTTAAATAAAAGTGGTTTCGTTCTAAATCTGATAAAAACTCGTGCTGTCTATTCGTTTTAATTCCCTTTAAACGAGCAGAGCTATCTAGTAAAGGTCGTCTTGAATGTTTAACCAGTGCCAATATCAAAACCTATACCTGAGCCACGATCTACTTTAATCAGCTTTAGATGTTTTTCTTTTGGACATAAAAACACCCCTTTAGACAATCATAATCTAAAGGGGTAAAACTGTGCAAATTTTTATAAACGGTATGACTTTATTCAAAGGCCACATATCCACTGCAAACTGTTTTATTCGACCGTTACGCTTTTTGCCAGGTTGCGTGGTTTGTCGACGTCGCAGCCGCGGTGAAGGGCAGCGTAGTATGCAATGAGCTGCATTGGAATGACAGCAACAAGCGGAGTTAGATCTTCATGAACTTTTGGCAAGATGAAACGATCATCATCTTCTTCAAGTCCTTTCATGGAAATAACGCATGGATATGCGCCGCGAGCAACGACTTCTTTGACATTTCCGCGAATGCTTAAGTTTACATGCTCTTGGGTTGATAAAGCAATGACCGGTGTTCCGTTCTCAATTAACGCAATGGTTCCATGCTTTAACTCGCCGCCGGCAAATCCTTCTGCTTGAATGTAGGAAATTTCTTTTAATTTGAGCGCGCCTTCCAAGCAGACGTAATAGTCAACAGCACGGCCGATAAAAAAGCAATTGCGGGATGTTAACAAGTAGTCGCGGGCAATTTGTTCCATATCGTCTTTTTGGCCGCATAGTGTTTCCATTGCATTCGAAATAATAGCAAGCTCTTGCAATAGGTTGAATTCAAGCTTGATTCCTTTTGTTTCAGCTGCAACAGCCGCTAAAATGGCAAGAACTGCAATTTGTGCTGTATATGCTTTTGTAGACGCAACCGCAATTTCCGGTCCAGCATGAAGCAGAAGCGTATAATCCGCCTCACGGGAAAGAGTGGAACCCGGAACATTTGTAATCGTTAATGCTTTATGTCCAAACTCCTTCACTTGAACAAGCACCGCACGGCTGTCTGCCGTTTCTCCGCTTTGCGAAATGAAAATAAAGAGCGGATTATTTGATAAAAGCGGCATATTGTATGAAAATTCACTGGCAACGTGCACTTCTGTCGGCACTTTCGCCCATTTTTCGATTAATTGCTTTCCTACAAGCCCCGCATGATAGCTCGTTCCGCACGCTATAATATAAATGCGGTCCGCCTCATGAACTGCTTGAACAATTTCTTGATCAATTTTTAATTGATCGTGTTCGTCTTGATATTTTTGAATAATTTTACGTATAACAAGCGGTTGTTCATCAATTTCTTTCAACATGTAGTGAGGGTATGTTCCTTTTTCAATATCGCTTGCATCAAGTTCAGCAGTATATGGAGCGCGTTCTATTACGTCCCCGTTTAAATTTTTGATTGTCACGTGATCGCGAGTGACAACAACGATTTCTTTATCCATTAATTCAACAAATTGATTTGTTACTTGCAGCATTGCCATTGCGTCTGAAGCAACAACATTAAACCCGTTGCCAAGCCCCACGAGCAGCGGGCTTTTATTTTTAGCAACATAAATCACATCATCGTTTTGTTCATCCAATAACGCAATCGCATAGGATCCTTTTAGCAACGACAAAGTTTTGCGAAACGCTTCTTCAACGTCAAACCCTTTGCCCACAAAATGTTCAATCGTTTGGACAATGACTTCCGTATCCGTTTCACTTTTTAACTCAACATTTTGTAAATACTCACGCTTTACTTGCAAATAGTTTTCAATGACACCGTTATGCACGAGTGTAAAGCGTTTGGATGCACTTTGGTGAGGATGCGCATTTTCTTTGCTTGGCGCTCCATGAGTAGCCCACCGTGTGTGACCAATTCCGATGGAAGCTGAAACACTTGCGTCCACACCTTCACGAAGCTCCGCAATGCGTCCTTTTTCTTTAAAAACATGGATGCCGCTTTCATTTAACAGAGCAATCCCCGCCGAGTCGTAGCCTCTGTATTCTAACTTTTCCAAACCGCGCAATAAAATTTCCTTGCAGTCTTGTTGTCCGATATAACCTACAATTCCGCACATATTCTTACATTTCCTCCCCATTATTGGAGGGGACAAAAAGAAGCCTGATCAACTGGGGACAGAATCATTTCCAGCCATTTGACAGCTCCTCTGTCCCCTCACTCATGTTTTTTCGATCCCGTCTGTCAAGCCCTTTGGCCAAAGAGTCACCTCTTTGTTTTTAGGCATGACTTTACGGCTGTACGGGAAGGCAACCGGGAGGCATCCGCCGAAACTTCGATAAACCTCCTCCTCGTCAACTAAGCAGTTTTCCGCTCCTGCTTAGTTCAGGCGCTTTTCAAAAAATATATTCTTCCTGCCCACCTTTCTATTCTAGAATGCTGAAACAATTTATATATTACAATAAGGAAAAACAGTTCGTCAATTTCTTTCTGTTTTCCCTGTTGTATCCTATGCGCAAGGGCTTGTAACGGAAACTTTCGTGGCTGTTTTCCATATTGAAAAACGGGGCTATTTTTTATGCCCCGCTTCATTCCAACCCCATTTCCGTTTGAATAACCCCTGCAATTTTTTCGACATAACGCCGGCACTCTTCTTCCGTTTGAGCTTCTGCCATCACACGGACAAGCGGTTCTGTACCAGAAGGACGGACAAGAATGCGGCCGTTGCCGTTCATTTCTTGTTCCACTTCTTGAATGACGGCTTTTACAACTTGATTTTCCATCACGGCCTGTTTGTCACGGACTTTTACATTGACAAGAAGCTGCGGAAATTTTTTCATTTCACTTGCCAATTCAGACAGCTTTTTCCCTTTCATCTTCATGATGTTGACAAGCTGAATCGCCGTTAAAAGACCATCGCCCGTCGTATTGTAATCAAGAAAAATAATATGTCCGGATTGCTCCCCTCCTAAATTATAGTTGTTTTTCTTCATAGCTTCGACAACATAGCGATCGCCAACTGCGGTTTGGACGCTTTTTAATCCATTTTCTTCCAACGCTTTATAAAAACCTAGGTTGCTCATTACTGTCGATACAACGGTGTCCTCGTTCAGCATCCCCTGCGCTTTTAAATGTTTGGCGCAAATGAACATGATTTGATCTCCATCCACAATATTTCCGTTCTCATCAATGGCAATCAAGCGATCACCGTCCCCATCAAATGCTAAACCGACGTCGGCGCCTTTTTCTTTGACAAATTCAGCTAATGTTTCGGGATGAGTGGACCCAACGCCATCATTAATATTTAAACCGTTCGGTGACGCTCCGATGGTTGACACGTCTGCATCCAAGTCAGCAAAAAGATGAGTGGCAAGAGATGAAGTTGCGCCGTGCGCACAGTCTAAAGCAATATGTAAACCGGTGAACTCCTCATCAACCGTTTGCTTTAAGTATTGCAAGTATTTTTGCCCACCTTCAAAATAATCGCTCACTTGGCCAAGATCAGAGCCGATTGGTCTAGGAAGGTGATCCTCTTCTTGATCCAGCAGCGCTTCGATTTCCTCTTCCTGTTCATCGGAAAGCTTAAAACCATCGGAACCGAAAAATTTTATGCCATTGTCTTGAACTGGATTATGGGAAGCCGAAATCATGATGCCCGCCTCAGCTCCTAATGCTTTTGTTAAATAGGCAACTCCAGGAGTCGTAATCACGCCGAGTCTCATCACTTCCGCACCAATGGAAAGAAGTCCTGCGACTAAGGCGCCTTCAAGCATATGTCCTGAAATGCGGGTATCACGTCCGATTAAAACTTTTGGCCTTTCCTTCTTATCTTTTGTTAAAACATAACCGCCAAAACGGCCGATTTTAAACGCTAATTCAGGCGTGAGCTCGCTGTTTGCAATGCCTCTTACTCCGTCAGTACCGAAATATTTTCCCATGATCATCGCTCCTTTAAAAACATTATAAAATCAATTGGCAGTTCCTTCTTCAAGGGATTGTTCTTGTTCTTCGTTGTTTTCCGTTGGTTCATTTTGCCGTCCGTTCGTTTCCTCCGACTGTTTCTGATTGGATGAGATGCGGATTTTTATTTGTTCTGTTGATAAAACGGCCGTGATTTGGTCAGGAACCTTTGCCTTCACCTTTACTGTATGTTCCCCAGTTCCAAGATTGGCGACATTCATATAAAGTTCTATATCAGATTCCTCGATATCTTTCAAAACGCTCTCTTTTCCTTTCAACACAACGTCCAGTTTTCCTGTACTCGGATCGATAAATTCAAGAGTTTGATCATCCCGCAATCCAACCAAATTTACAGGCAATTGCGCCAATGTTTTTTCTCCCTGCTTTTCAATATCAATGTTAATATGAACTTTATTCGGGACGACCTTCGTTGCTCCTTTCGGAACCGGAATTTCAGCAACAATTGTTGCGTCATCCTGAATATTGCTTAAATGGATCGTACCCCCTTCTATAGCGTCGATCTCATTTAATACTTCTTTTGGGCCATATACGTCAACTCGACTAGGATTTAATCGAATCGATAAAAGATTGACCCCATCCGGAAGCTTTCCCGTTTTTTTTAATTCCAAGGGAACCGATTTGCTCGGACTTGTAACCGGAACTGTCACCACCACTGTTGACGGCTCCACTGTTACCGGCAAGATGTTTCCGTTTATATCATAAGCCTTTGCTTCCACCTTCTGTCGAATGGTATCATCGGCTCCCGTCAAATCCACCCTAACTTTTACCGAGGCAATGGCTTCGATATCTTCCTTCACCCCCGTCACTATTACTTCACTCGGGCTGACGATCGGTTCTCCAACTGTATATCCTTCATTTATCTTGCTTTTGTTGAGCACATCAACTTCCACCGGAAATTTCTCTGTCGCTTTCTTATGAATACCGACCGTTATGACAGCTGGATCTATTTTGACTTTTAATTGGTCGGAAAGATTTTTTTGTTGAAGGCGAACAGTATGTGTACCAATACCTAAATCCGTTAAATCTGCATAAATTTCAAAGTCCTTTACTTGCTTAGTTGTTGTTACAATGCTTTTCGGACCTTCAATGGTGACTGTTGCCGTTTTCGGTATGCCGGTAACAATGAAGGTACGATCATCATAATAAGCATGAACCGGGATGTCCGTCAAGGTAGCCGTTTCAGTTGAAGTAGATGGGTGGAACAGGTTGTTGGTTTCATCGTTATCGGATCTCGGCGATTCAATGTTGACGGATGCGTATAACATAAGCGCCAGCAGAAAAGAAACAATCCGCAGAAACCAATTATTATTCATTAGCTTATCCATTTTTTTTCACCCTCCAATGCCAACGGCTAGAGGCAGGCGTTTTGCTTTTAAATTCTGCCATAAGGAATTCTTTTAAAATCTCGGGGGTCAAATTTTTATGCAGCTCCCCGTTTTTGGCGATGGAGATGCCTCCCGTTTCTTCAGAAACAACAATCGTTATACTGTCCGTCACTTCGCTGATTCCGACCGCTGCGCGATGGCGCGTGCCGAATTCTTTCGATATAAATGGACTTTCGGAAAGAGGCAAATAACAAGCAGCCGCCGACACTTGCCCTTTTTGAATAATAACGGCTCCATCATGAAGCGGTGTATTCGGAATAAATATATTGATCAAAAGTTCAGAAGATATTTGAGAATTTAATGGTATCCCTGTTTCAACGTACTCTTCCAAGCCCGTTTCCCGCTCAACTGAGATAAGAGCGCCGATTCTTCTTTTCGCCATGTATTCAGCCGCTTTTACAATCGAATCAACCATGTTGTTGGAACTGTCATCTTCTTGGTTTGATGTACGAGAAAAAAGGCTTCCCCTGCCAAGCTGCTCTAGAGCTCTGCGAAATTCAGGCTGAAAAATAATAATGACCGCCAAAAAACCCCATATCAACACTTGGTCCATTAGCCATTGCAAAGTATTCAAGCCTATATACTGACTTAATACTCGAACAATAATGATCACAATGATGCCTTTTAAAAGCTGAATCGCTTTCGTACCGCGAATGACCATCATCAATTTATATATCACGAACCAAACGAGGAGAATATCAATGACGTCAACGAGGTAATGCAAAACAGAAAAATCCCCTAGGGTCATATTATGTTCCTCCAATAGTTCATTAAATCACCATTCACAAATATTTATTTGAGAAAAGCCATTAACAAAAATTCCATTTAATTATATCATACCTTTTCATAGGAAACGTAAACAAAACAATAGACCACCTTCATCATAAGATGGCCTATTTTTGGAAAACTTCTGATAGTGTTGTTTTGATTTCATACCAAAGCCATTCAAACGATTCGTTGATTTCCTCAACTTTTCCCGTCACCTGGCCGGCAGAAGCCATATATTGCTCGCCATTAATGACCGTTACATCCCCCTCGACTTTTCCTTTAATTTCTATATCCCCGTTTTTAACTGTAATATCCCCTTTTACCGTTTCTCCTTCCGGGACAATAACAGTATTGTTATCGACAATAATATTGTCATATTTTGTGACGCTAAATCTGCTTTCTTCATAGGAAGAGAATAGAACGCCCGTCATCAAGATGATAAAAAGGGAGGCAGCTGCTAGGAATGGATGATTGCGCAGCCAACGCTGAACGCCAACAGACCGTTTTTCCTTTGGCAATGATGCCATCACTTTTTGGGTAAAATGGTCAGGTGCTGCAATATGGGACAAACTCTTCACAAATAATACCGTTTTTTCAAGTTCTTGATAGTGTTTCATGCATTTCCGGCAAGAATGCAAATGTTCTTTTAAATATCTGCCTTCCTCTTCACTGATATCTCCATCCAAATATTTATGAATCCATTCGTTGATTTGTTTAGGACATTCCATCATTCTCACCCCCATCACAAATGCCTTAGTTGCTTACGCAAAGCTTCACGTCCCCGATGTATCCTTGTTTTGACCGTTCCGACTGGTATATCCAATACTTCAGAAATTTCCTGCAATGACAGATCCTCGATATATCTTAAAACAATGACAGATCGATATTTATCAGGCAGCTTTAATATTTCCTTTTGGATTATTTCTTGCAATTCCATTGCTTCCACTTCTTTTTCAGGCATAGCAATATCTGATGAAACTTGGGAATACAGTGTTAATCCATCGGTTCCCGCAACTTCTGCATCTAAATAATAATCTGGTTTCTTTTTGCGAATGCGGTCAATTGATAAATTGGTGGCAATTCTGTACAGCCAAGTGGAAAATTTTTTATTTATGTCAAAAGAATGAATATTAATATACACACGAAGAAAAGCTTCCTGTGCAATATCTTCAGCTTCATGCGCATTTCCCAGCATACGGTAACAAAGATGATAAATTTTATCTTTATATAAGTCAACAACTTCTGCAAAAGCATCTTGGTCGCCTTTTTTAATTTGCCTAATCTTTTTTTTCACAAACTCTTCCATTTATTTCTACCTCCGCAGTTGCGGGTACATAAAAATACGTAATAAGTTCCCTATCGGTTTCATTTTTTCACATAATTTCATTTTAGCAAAATTTAGGAATGTGGGGGATCTTTTTTTCCCTTTATCGAAAACTTTTGATCTTGCATCTACAGCTGCGTAAGGTAGTATGATCAAAAGAGAAAATTTCTGAGATAGGGGGCTTCGTTAAAATGAACAAATATCCATTTTACTCGATCGGAGAATTCGCCAAAAAAACAGGGATGACCGTTAGAACATTACATTATTACGATGAAATCGGACTGCTCAAGCCGAAAAAAGATTCTAACTCCGGCCGCAGGCTCTATTCTGATCAAGATATCTTGACGCTGCAAAAAATCGTAAGTTTGAAATTTTTAGGATACAGCTTGGAGCAAATTAAGAAAATGCTCTATGAAATGAACATGGATTTAAATTTAAAAGAAACATTGCAATTCCAACAAAAGTTATTTGAGGAAAAAAAGGAACAAATTGAAACGGTCCTCAAAGCAATTAAACGAACATTGGCTGTTTTAGAGGAAGAAGAGGATGTAGACAGCACTGTTTTAATGAGCTTAATCCACAGCATTCAAACTGAAAAAGTACAGCGCCAATTGGTCGAACAATATACTTCAAAGGAAATAGCTGAAAAGCTGTTTGACCAGCCTGAAGAGGAAGTTATTGAGTTCGACAAGGTGTACGTTCAATTGTCCAATGAAGTGAAAAAGTTGGCGGGTAGATCTTTCCAAGACCCTGAAGTGCTAGCACTTATGGAAAAATATTTAAAAGTAACTCAACTTTCGCACACAGAAATATTTAAGCATTGCTTGATATAATTAGGTATAGTGGCCAACCATTTATTCATTTG
>NZ_JBVVUU010000056.1:0-12432 GCF_056032925.1 Aeribacillus sp. JST-2 | reverse complement strand
AGTAGCTCAGCTTGGTAGAGCACATGGTTTGGGACCATGGGGTCGCAGGTTCAAATCCTGTCTTCCCGACCAGAGGGTTCAAGGGGGCCTTAGCTCAGCTGGGAGAGCGCCTGCTTTGCACGCAGGAGGTCAGCGGTTCGATCCCGCTAGGCTCCATTATTTTATCATTTGGCGGTGTAGCTCAGCTGGCTAGAGCGTACGGTTCATACCCGTGAGGTCGGGGGTTCGATCCCCTCCACCGCCATTTATGAAGGGACCTTTAGCTCAGCTGGTTAGAGCAGACGGCTCATAACCGTCCGGTCGCAGGTTCGAATCCTGCAGGGTCCACCATTTTTTATAGGAGGAGTACCCAAGTCTGGCTGAAGGGGTCGGTCTTGAAAACCGAGAGGCGGGTCAAACCGCGCGGGGGTTCGAATCCCTCCTCCTCCGCCTTATATTGTATTTCTTGTTTATCACCGCGGGGTGGAGCAGTCCGGTAGCTCGTCGGGCTCATAACCCGAAGGCCGCAGGTTCAAATCCTGCCCCCGCAACCAACTGGTCCCGTAGTGTAGCGGTTAACATGCCTGCCTGTCACGCAGGAGATCGCGGGTTCGATTCCCGTCGGGACCGCCATAATAAGGCTCGGTAGCTCAGTCGGTAGAGCAAAGGACTGAAAATCCTTGTGTCGGCGGTTCGATTCCGTCCCGAGCCATCCTTTTACAGTAATGGCGACTGTGGCGAAGTGGTTAACGCACCAGATTGTGGCTCTGGCATTCGTGGGTTCGATTCCCATCAGTCGCCCTTTTTTTTCTGTACATAAACTGCAAAAACAAAGAGTTGCGGATCGGGATGGAATGAAAAATGAAATCCTGTGAGTTGTAAAACCTCAGCCACGAGCATGTGCCTCGGTGAATAAGCTGCGAGTTGCCTCGACGCATGTTTCATCTTTGAATAATGCTGGAAGAGGAAGAGGCATGACAGTGCGAAGTTTCAACTGAATTAGGAAAGCGAATTTTATGCGGGTGTAGTTTAGTGGTAAAACCTCAGCCACGAGCATGTGCCTCGGTGAATAAGCTGCGAGTTGCCTCGACGCATGTTTCATCTTTGAATAATGCTGGAAGAGGAAGAGGCATGACAGTGCGAAGTTTCAACTGAATTAGGAAAGCGAATTTTATGCGGGTGTAGTTTAGTGGTAAAACCTCAGCCTTCCAAGCTGATGTCGTGGGTTCGATTCCCATCACCCGCTCCATGGACTTGTAGCTCAGCTGGTTAGAGCGCACGCCTGATAAGCGTGAGGTCGGTGGTTCAAGTCCACTCAGGTCCATTTTTTTTATTTTCCGCAGTAGCTCAGTGGTAGAGCATTCGGCTGTTAACCGAACGGTCGCAGGTTCGAATCCTGCCTGCGGAGCCAGTATGGAGAAGTACTCAAGTGGCTGAAGAGGCGCCCCTGCTAAGGGTGTAGGTCGTTTTTTAGCGGCGCGAGGGTTCAAATCCCTCCTTCTCCGCCATTTGTTGTCTATATTATATAGAATTGGAAATAGATCGTTTCATTTTCATTGATGATAAAAGCGTTGCAATACTTGCAACGCTTTTTGTATTTGTTAAGAAAAGTGAATTCCTTTTTATTGTTTGATTTCCATATCTTCATCGTATCCCATAATAGTTTTCATGAATTCTTTTAATTTATGGGAAACGCGATTTAAATTTTCCAAATCTGTCATTAATTCCGTAATTAGTTGTGCTTCCTCTTGTGAAGATTGAGATATTTCGTTAAAATCATTTTCCATTCGTTTCATGTATTCTTGAATGTTGTCTAACGTTTCCTCAATATTTACTGTTTCTTCCTTCGTATTTGTGGACAATTTGCGTATTTCATTTGCGACTACGCCAAATCCAGCACCAGCCGTACCAACACGAGCAGCTTCTATCGCTGCGTTTAAGCCTAAAAGATTTGTTTGATCACTAATCTCTTTTATAATTTTCGTTATATTGCCGACCTTGTCGGAATGTTCAGCGGCTTTTTTGACAATTTGTGTTATTTCATCAGCAGTTGCTGACAGTTCTTCAGAATGGGCAACAATTTGCTGTATTTTATCTAATAATGAGTGGGAAAAATCAATAATAGTGTTTAAATAATGTTGCTTTTTAGTGCTGATTGCCGCATTTATTGCAGCGATCACATTGCCGTTTTCATCTTTTATTGGCACAGATATACTATCGAACGGTATGCCAAATTCTTCTTCGGGAACTTTGACGACAACCGGCTTCTCCCTATCAACCATCTGAAAGTTCAAATACTTCGGCGGCAATGGATCACCGGGTTGATGACCAAAGTCTAAATCTTTGCTGGGAGAATAAAATAAATATTTTTCATGATCAAAGACTGTGATCATAATATCCTCTCGCAAAACTTGTTTAAAAAATTGGAATGGATTGAATAATTGCTTGGACGATATCCAAATCGTGTACCTCCTTATTATGCTGTAAACTAGTCATTCTATTTGCCCATTTTTATTATCGGCTAATATAGTTTAAATTTAAAATAAATGGTCTTTAGACAGCATGAAATATGATGTATACTTAATTAGAAAAGCAATTTTTGCTTTTTACTTACAATTTTTTGTGAAAAAGGAAGGTGTATCAAACATGGCAAATTTTGAAGGAAAATCCGCTATTGTGACTGGTGGCGGCAGCGGGATCGGGCGTGAAGTTTGTTTGTTGCTGGCTGAAAAGGGGGCTTCTGTATCTGTAGTGGATTTGTCAGAAGAAGGCGGCAAGGAAACCGTTCGCCAAATTGAAGAAAAAGGTGGAAAAGCTATCTTTGTTCAAGCAGATGTCAGCAAAGTTGAGGATGTAAAGCGATACATAGAGGAAACAAAAAAAGCATTTGGAAAAATTGATATGTTTTTTAACAACGCCGGCATTGAAGGAGCGGTTGCGCCTATAGCGGAGTATCCTGATGATGCTTTTGAGAAAGTAGTAAATATCAATCTAAAAGGAGCTTTTTATGGTTTAAAATATGTCATTCAAGCTATGCTTGAAAATGGTGGAGGTTCCATCGTTAATACAGCATCCAACGCGGGGCTCGTTGGAAGTCCAGGTGTCGGCCCTTATGCAGCCACAAAACACGGGGTGATTGGATTAACAAAAACAGCGACTGGCGAATATGCGGATAAAAATGTACGAATTAACGCAATTGCGCCTGGACCAACCGCTACGAATATGATGGAACGATTTACAAAAGGATCAAAGGAAGCGGAGGCTGCTATTAAAGAAGGGATTCCAGCCAAGCGTTACGGTACACCAAAAGAAGTCGCAAATCTTGTCGTATTTCTGCTTGGTGATGATGCGGAAATTATTAATGGTGCTGTTTATCCAATTGACGGCGGCTTGACGGCATTATAATTATTAAATGTAAAACATACTGGAAAAGGACCTGTTTTAACGCAGGTCTTTTTCCTTTTCTGTATATGGGTCTTTTTCCCTCGGAGGAAGGTCGCCCCAAAGAACCATATAATCCGCTAGATCCAGCATTTCTTCGTACCGGCGATGCTGTTCATTGAAAGGATATATTTCAATGTTTTTTCCTTCAATGTCTGTTCCGATAAAATTTTCAAAATCTTCAATAAACCCGGGCTCGTCATCAGATTTGTTTATATCTTGATAGGAATCAATGGGATTGGAAAAATCCTGCGGACTTTCTGAAGTCCCGTATTGAAACACATCATGAAAATAATCGAACGGATCAGTGATTGCAATATTTTCTTGGTCGGTATCGAAAGTTCCAAAAAACGGATTAAGCACTTCTTCTTCAATAGGTCTTTCATGTCTTATTGGCTGTTCAACAGCATGTTCTTCACATGTTGCAGCGGTAGGGATAGCTTTCAGCCGATTTTCGTCAATTGCTTTTCCGCAAACTGTACAAATGCCATAGGTGCCATCTTTTATTCGCTGCAAAGCACTGTTTACCTCTTCGTATTCCTTTTCTAAATGTTTATTCAATGCGAGATCTTTTTCCCGTTCATATAGCTCTGTTCCGTCATCTCCGGGATGGTTATCATAGCTGGAAAGTTCGCCAATGGATTCGTGGCCAAATCCCGCTTCTAAATTAAAATGACCATTCTCCTTCAAACGAATTTCAATGGTTTTTTTCATGTTTTCTAACTGCCGGCGGAAATAATCGAACTTTTGTTCGTTCATCAGCTGCACCTTCTTTTTTTTGTATATATACCTATTTTGGACGAAAATGCATAAAACATAATTGTCAATATGAAGAAAAAAACACGGCTGCCAAATGATTGCCGTGTTTTAAGAAACAAAATAGCTAATAAGAATACCAGCTGCCAACAGTAGGCCGAGAAACGTATTTGTTTGCGAAGTTGCTTTCATTGCGGGCATCATTTCAATCGGTTTTGTTTTGCCGCTAAATCTCTTGACTGCTTGAATGGCCTTAGGGATGCTTAAAAAAGCGAGCAGAGCCCACCAAGTCGAATAATCTAGAACAACCAGCAAAAATATTAATGTATAGGAGACAGTAAACATCAGCCCTAAAAATTGTATGGCTTTTTCGCGTCCAAGCAAAATTGCCAAAGTTTTTCTTCCATTTTTCTTATCCCCGTCCAGATCCCTGATATTGTTTGCCAAATTTATCGCGCCGATTGTGATGGCAATAGGGATAGAATGTAAAACAGCGGTCGAAGTAATATAACCTGTTTGGATAAAAAAAGATATAAGAATAATGATAACTCCCATGAACACACCTGATACTAATTCGCCAAGCGGCGTATAGGAAATAGGATAAGGACCGCCCGTATATAAATACCCTATCGCAATACAAATGGATCCGATGAAGGCAAGCCACCAACTTGAATGAATACAAATATATATTCCTAATAAAATGGAAAGAAATATACAGATGATTGCCAAATTTAAAATCGTCTGCGGTTTAAACCCGTTGCGGACAATCGCTCCCCCGATTCCGACGGATTCGGCCGTATCGAGCCCGCGTTGATAATCAAAATATTCATTAAACAAATTTGTAGCAGTTTGAATTAACAGGGAAGCAATAAGCATTGTCAGAAAGAGAATAATGTCAAGGCTTCCTTCTTTAAGTGCTAAAAGAGTCCCAACAATTACAGGGACGAACGCCGCCGTCAATGTATGGGGTCTTAAAAGCATCCACCACGCACGGAATCCGCGATCCGGTTTTAAAATCGCCACATTATGTGAAGAATCTGTTTCAGGATGCATGATTGTTCTCTCCTTTGTTTCATTCTAAAAAAAGAAAAGCTACTCCTCCAAATCTAGTGTAGGAAAATGACAAAAGTGTGTCAATCGATTTATCAACAAGGATGACAAACCTATCTTAACATATGTTGCAATCGAACATAAGAAGGGGAAATCGTGACAGTTGACATAAAAAATGAACAGGTGTATCTTTATATAAGCTATTTTCGGTAATTGGAGGGATCAGTGTTGATATCGGTTCAATGCGCCCAAGAATTAAAGGATGAAATTGTGAAAGCGGTAAATGCTGCTAAGCAATGCGCTCATCCGGTTATTTTAAGCTACGTATTTGAAAGCAAAATTCAAGATCCCCTCCAGGCTTTTTCAAGCTTCCAATCGGAATCGGCAGGGAAACGATTTTATTGGGCAACCCCTGATGGAACATTTTCGTTATTCGGCATGGATGTAGAATTAACTTTAACACCTGATATTGGCTGTTCCAATAGATTCACATTCATTGAAGAAGTTTGGAAAAAGTGGAAACAATATTTGTTTTTTGCTGGAACACATCCTTTTGGCACCGGACCAATCATGTTTGGGGGGTTTTCTTTTGACCCGTGCAAAAAGGATGAGACAATGAAGTGGAAGTCATTTCATGAAGCGAGATTCACATTGCCTTCTGTACTGATCACAAGAAACAAGCTGAAATCATATGTGACGATCAATAAAATCATTGAACCCTCTCATCAAATTGAAGAAATTGCCGATCATTTTTATCGGTATGAACAGCAGATTTCAAGAAATTTAAACGGAGGGTCGTCTTATTTTGCCCCTGTTTTAAAAAATGAACAAACATTTTATAAAAAAGAGTGGCTTCAAGCTGTTCAAAAAGCAACAGAGCAAATAAAAAAGAAACGATTTGAGAAAGTAGTCTTAGCTAGAGAAATTTTGTTAGAGTTTGAGGAAGCCATAGATGTTCGGGGGGTCTTAGAAGCGCTTCATGAACAGCAGCCGAATTGCTATTTATTTGTTATGGAAAATGGCAATAAAACATTTATTGGAGCAACACCTGAGCGCCTGATTAAAAAAGAGGGAAGAAAGGTGTTGTCTGCATGTGTTGCAGGATCCATTCACAGGGGGGGAAATCCTGCGGAAGATGAAAAATTTGAAAAACAATTACTTTCTGATGAGAAAAACCTTCATGAGCATCGTATTGTTGTGAAAGCAATTGAAGCGGTATTTCAACAATTTTGTCAGGAAGTCACATTGCCGAGCAAACCGTCTCTTTTAAAAACGCCAAACATTCAACATTTGTACACACCCGTTGAAGGAAAGGTTAAAAATCGTTTCTCGTTGCTCAATTTTGTCGAGAAACTTCATCCAACACCTGCTTTAGGCGGATTTCCGAAACAAGAGGCACTCGCCTTTATAAGGGAAGAAGAACCATTGGAAAGAGGATGGTATGCCGCCCCTGTTGGCTGGATGGATCATCAAGGAAACGGCGAATTTGTTGTTGCAATCCGCTCGGGATTGATTTGCGAAAACCGCGCTTATCTTTTTGCCGGTTGCGGAATTGTTGGCGATTCAATACCGGAAGAAGAATTAAAGGAAACGGAAATGAAATTTAGACCAATGCTTCACGCATTAGGGGGAAAAGGATATGCAAAATAAAGCGTTATCAGAATATGTGATCTCCTTTGCAAACGGATTAGTGGAAAACGGAATTGCTCAAGCTGTTATAAGCCCGGGATCCCGTTCTACACCGCTTGCGCTTGTTTTTGCTGAACATCCGCAAATTCAAACATATATCAATATTGACGAACGTTCCGCAAGCTTTTTTGCGCTTGGCTTGGCGAAAAAACAAAGAAAGCCGGTTGTTTTGCTATGCACTTCGGGAACGGCTGCTGCAAATTATTACCCGGCAGTAGTGGAAGCCCATTATTCGAGAGTGCCGCTTGTTGTGATCACCGCTGATCGGCCCCATGAGCTTCGGGATGTAGGGGCACCGCAAGCAATTGATCAAATCAACATGTATTCCAAGTATGTAAAATGGTTTGTCGATTGTGCACTGCCGGAAAATCAGGCAAGCATGCTAAGGTATATTCGAAATGTGGCTGCACGGGCGGTCAAAACATCGTTTGAAAATCCGAAAGGACCTGTGCACGTTAACTTTCCGCTTCGGGAACCGTTAATCCCGGATTTATCGTTAGTTAAAAGATTCGATCAACAGACAAGACCGTTTTCAGAAACGAAACAATTGCTTGCCGATGAGCAATTGAAGGAGCTGGCAAACAAAATCAATTCCATAGAAAAAGGGTTGATTGTGTGCGGTGAAATACATCAAGATGAATTTCGGAACAATGTTTTGCAATTGGCTAAAAAACTGAAGTTTCCCATCTTGGCAGATCCTCTTTCGAATCTTCGCTTTGGAAGACAGAATAAAGAATATGTGGTGGACTGCTATGATTCCATTCTCAAAATGGAAGGGAGCAAACCGCTGGTAAAACCTGATCTCGTCATTCGATTTGGGGCGATGCCAGTATCAAAACCGCTATTTCTTTTGTTGAAAGACCATCCGGACATTGAACAATTCGTTGTGGATGGAGACGGAGGTTTTAGAGATCCAACACATTCCGCCTTCCATATCCATTGTGATGAAGCTTATTTATGTGAAAAACTGATCAAATATTGTGAGAAAAAAAATGAAACAGCTTGGATAAAAAATTGGAGAATGATCAATCAGCAATACAGCAAACGTTTGTCGGAACGTGTTGATGATGGAACTGATTTGTTTGAAGGAAACCTCTATATTGAATTGCAAAGCTTGCTCCCAGAAAAATGTAATGTTTTTGTAGGAAACAGCATGCCGATACGGGACGTAGACACTTTTTTTAGAAATTGCGACAAATCTTTATCTATTTATGCAAATCGAGGAGCAAACGGCATCGATGGCGTTGTTTCGACAGCTCTTGGTGTCAGTGCGGCAAGCAGGGAGAAAACGATATTAATTATTGGCGATTTATCGTTTTACCATGATTTAAACGGTTTGCTTGCAGCAAACTTAAACGATCTAGATTTAACGATTTTGCTGGTAAATAATAATGGCGGCGGTATTTTTTCATTTTTGCCGCAAGCCGAAAATCGGAAGCATTTTGAAAAATTGTTTGGCACTCCGTCAAATTTGGAATTTCAGCATGCCGCCTCATTGTACAAAGCGGGATATGCCAAAATATCCACATGGGAGCAATTTCGTACAGAGTTTCAAAAATCTTTGCAGCGAAAAGGTTTATTTATATTAGAAATCCCGACAAATCGGCAAGCGCGGGTAAACATCCATAAAGAAATGTTGCAATCTGTTTCCCGGGAAATAGAAAGGAATGGATGATGTTTGAAAATCAACATTCGAAATGTCGGATATTGGCTTGAAATGCAAGGGAATGGAGAGCCGCTTTTGTTGCTTCACGGATTTACCGGAAGCGGAGGTACTTGGAAGGATTTTAAAACGATTTTACAAAAATATAAACTTATCATGATCGATATCATTGGCCATGGGAAAACAGATTCTCCTGAAGATCCTAATCGCTATCGAGTAGAAGAAGCAGCGGATGATTTAAAAGAAATTTTGCGTAAATTCGATATTCATCAAGCTCATTTTCTTGGCTATTCCATGGGGGGAAGGCTGGCATTATCGTTTGCTAATATTTACCCAGAATATGTAAAAAGCCTAATCCTAGAGAGCTGCTCACCAGGATTAAAAACGGAAGAAGAACGTCTTGCCCGAAAAGAACGGGATGAGAAGCTTGCCAATATGATCATCGAAAAGGGAATTCCTTCTTTTGTTAATTATTGGGAAAATATTCCGCTGTTTGAATCGCAAAAATCGCTGCCATTAACGGTGAAAAAAAGAATGAGAGCAGAACGTCTGCAAAATCAAACATTAGGGTTGGCGAACAGTCTAAGAGGAATGGGGACAGGAGTTCAGCCATCTTGGTGGAATAATTTGGAAAATTTAACTGTTCCTGTTTTGTTGATCAGCGGCGGAAAAGATGAAAAATTTTTCTGGATTATGAAAGAAATGAACAACTTGATTCCTACGTCTATCTATAAGGTCGTCCCTGAGGCTGGACATGCAGTTCATGTGGAACAACCAGAGATTTTTGGTAAAATAGTAGATGAGTTTTTACAACATTTTTCTTGAAATGGATTGGCAAAGGAGGATAAAGATGAGTTTTCCTTGGGTAAAAGAAAGGGAATATGACGAAATCATTTATGAAACTTACAACGGAATTGCCAAAATTACGATGAACCGCCCGCACGTACATAATGCATTTACGCCTAAAACTGTCAATGAAATGATTGATGCTTTTTCGTACGCTCGGGACGATGACAAAATCGGTGTCATTATCTTAACGGGTGCTGGAGATAAAGCGTTCTGTTCCGGCGGAGATCAAAAAGTGCGCGGTCATGGCGGATATGTCGGGGAAGACCAAATTCCACGCCTGAATGTTCTGGATTTACAACGTCTTATCCGGGTTATTCCCAAACCTGTCATCGCGATGGTAAATGGTTATGCAATTGGCGGTGGACATGTGCTTCATGTTGTTTGTGATTTAACTATCGCCTCAGAAAATGCTATTTTTGGACAAACAGGACCGAAAGTCGGAAGCTTTGATGCCGGGTATGGCGTCGGACTGCTTGCACGTCTTGTCGGTACGAAAAGAGCTCGAGAAATTTGGTATTTATGCCGGCAATATTCAGCACAAGAAGCGTATGAAATGGGCTTAGTAAACAAAGTTGTTCCGTTTGAACAGCTTGAAGAGGAAACCGTAAAATGGTGTGAAGAAATATTGGAAAAAAGCCCAACGGCGATTCGCTTCTTAAAGGCTGCCTTTAACGCGGACACAGACGGCTTGGCTGGTTTGCAACAATTTGCAGGTGACGCAACATTGCTTTACTATACAACAGATGAAGCAAAAGAAGGCAGAGATGCCTTTAAAGAAAAAAGAAAGCCGGATTTCAAACAATTTCCTCGTTTTCCGTAAAAATCATCGGCAGCTTGATGGGAATCATCGAGCTGTTTTTGTTGTGCAAAAATAAAGAGGTGTCTAATAATGAATCGTCCATTAACTGAAATGCCGAATTGGTTGAAACAACGGGCATTTTTAACTCCTGAACGAATAGCGATCAAATTTGAAGGTGAACAATACAGTTTTTTAGAACTTCATCGGTTTGCGGAAAAAAGGGCAAGACAGCTTGCATCTCTGGGTGTGAAGCGCGGCGATGCCATCGGTATATTCATGAAAAACAGCTTGGATATGGTAATCAACATTCATGCTCTTATGTATATCGGAGCAGTCGCTGTCCTTTTAAATACAAGGCTTACGCCGGAAGAATTGGCATGGCAATTAAACGATGCAAAGGCAAAGCTGGTCATATGTGACGATGATCAAATGAACCATTTTCCGAATTTCCGGGCAGTGAAGCAATCGATACTGAAGCAAAGCGCTGAACAACATGTGGAAATTAGAGGCTGCTTTAATCTTGAGGATGTCGCAACCATTATGTATACTTCAGGAACGACCGGAAAGCCGAAAGGTGTTCAGCAAACATATGGAAATCATTGGTGGAGTGCTGTCGGTTCGGCACTGAATCTTGGCTTGATGGAATCGGATTGTTGGCTGCTTGCTGTACCGCTTTTTCATATAAGCGGATTGTCTATTTTGATGCGGAGCGTTATTTATGGCATTGGAACAGTATTGCAGCGGTCTTTTTCAGCTAAAGAAGCGAACAAAATGATAAAAGAGCAATCGGTTACCATTATCTCCGTTGTAACGGCAATGCTTGATGAAATGTTACAAGATCTAGGGGATAAAACATATCCGGATTCATTCCGCTGCATGCTGTTGGGGGGAGGCCCTGCTCCCATGCCAATCTTGGAACAATGCCGGGAAAAAAATATTCCGGTCTTTCAAACATATGGCTTGACGGAGACAACTTCACAAATCGCTACTTTGTCGCCGGAATTTTGTTATGCCAAACTCGGTTCTGCTGGGAAACCGTTGTTTCCGGCTCAAATCCGAATTGTAAAAGACGAAAAAAATTGCGCCCCGTATGAAGAAGGAGAAATTGTTGTAAAGGGGCCGAATGTTACACCAGGATATTTATATCGGCCGGATGAAACAAAGCAAACAATACGGGACGGATGGTTTTATACAGGTGATTTAGGTTATATGGATGAAGACGGATTTTTATATGTGCTGGATCGCCGGTCGGATTTAATCGTTTCCGGCGGGGAGAATGTTTATCCGGCGGAAATTGAAGCCGTTATTTTGTCACATCCGGCAGTTGCAGATGTGGGAGTGGTAGGAAAAGAAGATCCGAAGTGGGGAAAAGTACCTTACGCCTTTGTCGTCCGCAAAAATGAAGTTACCGAAAAAGAATTGGAAGAATATTGCTTGCAGAGACTCGCAAAATATAAAGTGCCGAAAGGATTTTCATTTGTTCCGTCACTTCCAAGAAACGCTTCCAAAAAGCTTCTGCGGCGGGAATTAAAAAATTGGCTCTAGTTTCTCAAATGATCATTCACTGTCATCCGTTATAATATCGTAAGGGCTGAAATGCAGCAGGTGGTGGATTTCATCCGGCAGGTGATCAAACGAACCGTATTCGTAGCTCCATAAATTCAAAAAAGAGCGGACGCAAGAATGAAAGCATTCTTCTTTAGCACCTCTTACTTCAAATTGAAAATGGGCAACAAGTTTTTCCATTTGAGCGTCTCTCCTCTTGTTGTTTGGCATAATGATAGTATTCTGTAAAAAGGATCTTTTATGCATAAGCTGTTTTTATATGGCAATTCCTAGTTTTTCTTTTTTTCCGGTACAGGATCAAACCCCCCCGGATGGAATGGATGGCATTTGGCAATACGCTTGATGGTGAGCCAGCCGCCTTTGATCGCACCGAAACGTTTGACCGCTTCTAATCCATATTGGGAACATGTCGGGTAAAAGCGGCAAGTTGGAGGTTTAAGAGGAGAAATAAATTTCTGGTAAAAGCGGATGATAGCAATTATGATGGATTTCATAGCAAAAACTCCTCGTATACTAAGTTTCAGAAAGTTTTTTTATCGAATTTCCAGTCCGATACGCTCCTTGACAATCGCATATCTTGGGTGGTTGCCTTTGTGGGAGGGGCGCGCCCCTCCCACAAAGGGTTGAGCGTACCGGGGTT
>NZ_JBVVUU010000055.1:0-12926 GCF_056032925.1 Aeribacillus sp. JST-2 | reverse complement strand
GCCTTTTTTCGGATCATCGGACAAGGAAATTTCCAATTTCTATGATTTTTCACCTTGACATATTACCGCAGGACTTTATGAAATCCATCTTAAAAAGTTGACCAGCCAAATTCCAGACACAGATTTTTCTTTTTGCTGATATAATCTGTCTTTTCTGCCCGATATAACGGTTAATGATTTTAACATGACCCTTATCTTTCCAACTTATTTTAAGATCAAAAGATATCAATGAAATTAAATAATGAATTGGCCTTAACCTTTTCCTAACATAACACCTTTATCTCCATATTAAAAGAGGAAACGCAGAAAGCCTTTTCCCTTTAAACATAATAATAAAAGAGATGAAGTAAGGGGTGTAAATGAACCATATTCTTTTTTCAACATTTGGAATTCATAAATAAAGTGAGTCGAAAGAGTACCTAGGAACGGAATGGACAACTACTTATTGTCAACTTACAATAGGACAAATCCTCCGACATTCCACTATATTTTCACAAATAATTCCATTAGTTGTGTCAAACGATCAAGGAGATTTAAAAGAATGAGGGACCATCGATTGTTCTTAGAATGCGATTTAACGAAAAAACTCCAACTTTCTCAACCGTTGGCAAAAATAATGTTCGTCGTTCTCAAGACACTGAAATCCAAAGTTTTGCAAAAATTGCCCAATGCTCTCGCAATGCACCAATTCTTCAGCATACTTGGTAGAATATCTGGACGAGGCAGAGCATTTGAATCATTCACACCATGCGCTAAGAAACAACACTTTGCATATAGATTCCTGCTCCACTTTTTGTAGAAGTTTTCACATAACCTTATCGATTGGCTTTTCTTGTAAACGATCTCAAGGTGGAGCCAACATGCTGAAACTGATTCTGGGGCTATCACGACATTTTCCGCATTTCTACTAAAAAAGTAGCACAGACCTTGGCTATAGTCTGTGCTGCTAATCTTAATATGATTATTTAAAACGGATTTGGGATGTGCTTAAAGTACATTACCTTTTAAGTAGTAAGTGTTGATTATTGAAATGCTACTAGCAGACGGCGTACCGGATTATTTCAAACTGCGGTTCAAGAAGGCTTTCGTTCGTTCAAACTTCGGGTTTGTAAAAATCTCAGTCGGATGGCCTGATTCGATGATTTCCCCGTTGTCCATGAAAATGACCCGGTTTGCAACCTCCTTGGCGAACCCCATCTCATGTGTCACCACAATCATCGTCATGTGCTCTTCAGCCAGCTGCTTCATTACTTGGAGTACTTCGCCGGTTAACTCCGGGTCCAAGGCGGAAGTAGGCTCATCAAACAGCAGGATTTCAGGATTCATCATAAGCGCCCGAGCAATGGCGACTCTTTGTTTTTGACCGCCCGAAAGTTTTGCAGGATAAGCTGAAGCCCGATCGGAGAGCCCGATTTTCTTCAGAAGTTCTGTGCTGCGTAGTTCAATTTCCGCATTTAACTCCTTCTTTACTAGCCTAGGAGCAAGTTCCAAATTTTCTTTAACCGTGAGATGAGGGAAAAGATTAAAATGCTGGAAAACCATTCCCATCTTAGAGGTAATCCGTTTAATCTCCTGCGGTTTTGAGTAAATCCCGTCCTTCACCAAATAATCCCCTGATATACAGATGCTTCCTCTGTCTATTTTTTCAAGATGGACTAGGCTGCGGAGCATTGTACTTTTGCCAGAACCAGAGGGTCCGATCACAGCAATGACATCGTTCTTGTTAACATCAAATGTAATCTGTTTTAAAACATCCAATTCGCCATATGATTTTTTGAGGTTGGATACTTCAATGAGAACCACACTCACTACTCCTTTTTAGTCAAATTTGAACCGTCGTTCTAGCCACTTAAAGAGAACAGTTAATAAGAGCGTCATGATCAAATAAATAATGCCTGCGATGAAGAAAGGCACGATTGTAAAATCACGGTTCACAGCAGTCTGTGCATAGTGTAGTAATTCCGGTACGGCAACAGCATAGAGCAGTGCGGTATCCTTAACCAGTGTAACAGACTCGTTAGCAACGGCAGGAAGTGCGATGCGGAACATTTGTGGGAGTATGATTCGCGTCATTGTCTGCCATTTATTCAAACCGAGAACTTGTGCGGCCTCATACTGACCTTTATCAATAGCCAGCAAACCGCCGCGGAAGATTTCAGCAAAATATGCAGCATAGTTCAATATAAAGCCCAAACAAGCTGCGACAAAGCGGTCTAGCACCAAATAATCCCCGATCACAGGGAGCATTGGCAACCCAAAACAGATAAAAAGCAGCTGAAGCAGCAATGGGGTGCCCCGCATCACATATATATACATCTGTGTAAGCCAGGATATGGGCTTGAACCTGCTTCTTACAGCAAGTGTTAGTACAAAGCCGAGCGGAATGGACAGCACAATGGCGATCAAAAACAAGAGAACCGTCATTTGTGCCCCTTCCAGCATCGGCTTAATGATTGAATTGAAATAATCTACGGACATGAAAGAATTCCTCCAAAAACAAAACAGGGTTTCTCAAGGAAATCCAAATTCGGTTTATTTTACTTTAAAACCTTATTTTCGCCAAACCACTTTTGCGAGATTTCGGCTGCAGTGCCGTCCTCATTCAGTTCATCGAGAGCTTTTTGCAGTTTGTTCAGAAGTTCCTCATTACCCTTTTTAACGCCTATTCCATATTCTTCTTGCGCAAGGGATTGATCGAGCAATTTATAAGTATCTTTTTCTTTCGACATGTAATATTTAATGACAACTTCATCAATCACTACCGCATCAACACGTTTTAACTTTAGATCCTTCAATGCCAGAACATTGTCGGCATACTCCGTAACCGTTTTGATTTTCGATTTAATCGGATTTTTATTCAACGCATCGGCTGCAGAAGACAGAGTTTGAAGGCCAACCACTTTGCCTTCTAGATCATCAAGTTTAGAAATGTTGGAATCAGCAAGGGTGACCACAACCTGTGCATTTTTCATATAAGGCTTTGTGAAAAGAACTTTCTTTTTGCGCTCCTCCGTAATGGTGTACCCGTTCCAAATGAGATCGATCCGTCCGCTGCTTAATTCAGATTCTTTTGTTTTCCAGTCGATCGGCTGAAATTTCACCTTTGTTCCCATTTTTTCGGCAGCTGCCTTAGCGTAATCAATGTCAAACCCTACAATTTCATTATTCTCATCCCGGAACCCCATAGGTGCAAATTTATCATCTATGCCAATTACTAGCGTTTTGTCTTTTTCCTCCGATTTGGAGCATCCTATCAGGAGCGAGAATACCGCTGCCATGGTTAGAATAATCGCTGCTAAACGTTTCATACTGTAGATAACCACCTTTAACTAATTATCATTTTTCTTCAATATCTTTTGCTTAGCCTATTGCATGTGCAATAAGTTTGGACGCCCTCGCAACCAGTCATTATCCATAAATGCTTATGCAATGGTTTGAACAACATTTGCCTTAAATAAGCTCAGAGAAGCATAACGGTAATTGCCTCTATGAAGATATGCGCGAGTGCACTTTAATTCGATAATATATTAGAGTGATAAATTAACATAAAATAAAAATAACACAACTTAAAAATGAATGTCAATTAGTTTATTAGCATACTAAAGTATTTAACTAAGAAAATAGAGTTTTGCAAAATGATCGAAACTTTGATTGAGAACATACGAGGCAACAAGCGAAGATTAAACAGATTTAAAAAGCAAAACCTTCTTAAAATTTTTCCATTTTGTAAAGTTAGAGAAAACATGGATATCTATGAGATGTTTTATATTCTCTTCTCAGCGGTAAGAAGCGCCAATAGAGGGAATGCTCTCTAATATCAAGTAAGCAAAAATGATATTCCATTAGGAGAGACATGTTTGAATAATAGTTCAACCTTTTACACGATGTTCTTCTTCCAGTTGCCGTAATCTATTAATCCGCAAAGTTCTTCAGGAACTCTTCTGTTTAACCTCTAAATTTGCGAATTCATTAACGATATAGTCTAATTCAATAACATTGTAAAATCTTTTTTTTCAAATAGTTTTTAGTCTAGCTTTGTTTCCAAAGGGAGTAAGGAATATAAACAGCGTCAATCGATTAGTCATGAAATTCCTGTATAATCCCACTTTGGCTCCTTTTGTACCAACTTTTTCCTAAATCAGCCGTTATAGTAAATGGCAATTTCAATCTTCAAATATTGAAAGAACTTATTGCTTTATTTTTCTAGATATAATCACCACATTCAGACTTATGAATCGAGTTACCTGTCCTGCTTCTTTCGTGTTCCTTTGTATAAATAAATTCATTTTGCCTGTTAAATGAATGTTTGAAGCAACATTCAGGCCTGCTTTTTACACTTTTGAGACTTTTTCTACTGAGCCTTTCAACCTATTTGTAAGCGTCACAAAATTGATTATAAAGAGATCCATGGGGAATAATAAATAAAATTTTTTTATAGTGAAATCTGACATATGATGACCTGCGCAACAGGCCATTGAAGATGATTTCATGTTTAAATTTAAGGAGGAATGATCATGGGAAATTCTTCAAACCAGCTGCAAAGAGGTTTAAAAGAAAGACATATTGCACTCATTGCGTTAGGTTCTGCAATCGGCGTCGGGCTGTTTTTAGGGTCTTCAAGCTCGATCAAGCTGGCAGGCCCCGGTATACTGTTATCCTACCTTTTCTGCGGAATTATTTTATTTTTCATTTTAAGAGCGTTAGGGGAAATGGCTGTCCATCATCCCGTTGCCGGTTCATTCAGCCAATACGCCCATGATTATCTTGGTAATCTAGCAGGATATATTACAGGATGGAATTATTGGTTTGTATGGGTCATTACTTGTATGACAGAACTGACAGCCGTTGGGATTTATATGGAATTTTGGTTTTCGGATGTTCCGCGGTGGATTTGGATTCTTGCAGCATTAATTATCATGATGGGCTTTAACTTTCTTCAAGTCAGCGTTTACGGTGAGCTGGAATTCTGGTTTGCCCTAATCAAAATTGTTGCGATTATCTTTATGATCATTATTGGCCTTGGCATGATTTTTTTCGGATTCGGCAATAACGGAGTCCCTACAGGAATCACCAATTTGTGGGAGCACGGCGGCTTTTTTCCAAATGGTTTGGAAGGCGTTTTAATGTCATTTCAAATGGTTATGTTTGCCTTTCTGGGAATCGAAATGATCGGCGTAACAGCCGGTGAAGCAAAGGATCCTGAAAAAACGCTGCCGAAAGCTATTAATTCTACTTTACTTCGCATTTTAATTTTTTACGTGGGTGCGCTGTTTGTTATTTTGTCCATCTATCCGTGGAATGAAATCGGGACAAGCGGAAGCCCCTTCGTCTTAACCTTCGACAAAATTGGCATCCCGGCTGCAGCAGGCATTATAAACTTTGTCGTTTTAACCGCAGCCCTTTCCTCCTGTAATACAGGAATATTCAGTTCGGGACGCATGTTGTACAATCTTGCCCAAAATGGACAAGCTCCCAAAGCATTTGGCAAATTAAACAAAAAAGGCGTTCCCTTTAGAGGAGTGATGGTTACTTCAGCCGTATTATTAATCGGGGTTCTGCTCAACTATTTGGTACCGGCTCATGTATTTACTTGGATTGCATCTATTTCAACATTTGGCGCTTTATTGACTTGGTTTATTATTTTATTAGCACAATGGCGATTCCGAAAAACGATTACAGCAAAACAACAAAAAAATCTAAAATTTAAAATCCCGCTATACCCAATATCTACTTACTTTGCAGGAGCATTTCTGATATTTGTTGCAATTCTGCTGGGCTACTATCCTGACACGAGAATCGCCTTAATAGTCGGCCCGATTTGGGTTGCCATTTTAGTCATCGCATACTACGCTGCCAACCTGAATCAAAAACAAGACGAGATAAAGAAAGTAAATTAATGGGAGAGAGACCTGTTTATTTTTTGGGCGGGACAGCAAGTTCGCTTTCGAGCATCTTATTTTCAAATGCTTATAAGTTGTGCAATATTGCCAGCCCCTTATCAATAGTTAAACATATGAAGATTAGTAGGGGCTGTCTAAAAGATCCATTTTAGTGTTTTATGTTCCTAAATGAAAAACCTGAGAATGTTCATATAAAAGCATTCTTGGGTTTTTTTTAAGGTTCAAGCTGAAAACCGCTTTTTGGACAACTCCTTTGATGTTCTATCAGAATTTTAATTACTCTCTGGCGTAAGTATAATTTTTTCTTCTTGCAGTTTTTTCTCATTTTGACCTTTCCATTGTACAATGACATAAACATCTGTTATATCATGAATTGTCACGGGCTCCCCATTTTTATTTGTGTAGGATTCTTTATCTGCCGGGAATTCTCCAGTTGATTGTTTCGATATTTCAAGATTTTCTTCTTGGACATTTGGATAGGAAACCGTTCTCCAATATCAATAACGAAATCGGAATATTCCGTTAAATAAAAGTAGTTTCATTCATATTCATTTCAGAGCTACCCACAAATGGAGCATTACACAAAATTCTTGATGTTACCCTGGGATATCAAGCAATGCTTAAATATTTCTGTGTGCAAAAGTTGAGTTAAGGATTAAAAAAGTTGTCTACAAACTATTATGAAAATGATTGACGGAATATAAAATTTATATTATCTTAGTTTAAGAGAGCGTTTTACATTTAATAAAGTTAATATTACAGGGTGTTACTGTATAAGGCATTACCTGAATTGATTTGCATATTGATGATGGGATTTCCCCTTCAGTATGCATGTCAAGTTCAGGTAATTTTTGTTTTTTCAGGATAATTAAAATCACATTTTTGTAGATTAAAAGGAAGTGCTGTCTCGACCATTTGGGAAAAGGGGTGATGGGATGAAATTAAAGAAAGCATTAAATAATAATGTCATTTTGGCGAAAAATGACAATCATCAGGAAATGGTTGTTTTCGGAAACGGGATTGGCTATAATCTAAAGCCTGGCGACCCGATTGATGAAAGTAAAATTAGTAAGGTGTTTACACTTCAAACCCAGGATTTAACACGCAAAATGGCAGCTCTCTTAAAAGAAGTTCCGCTCAAATATTTTGAAATAGCTGAAGAGATTATTGCTTATGCACGTGAAAAACTTAGCACTCCCTTAAGTGATTACATTCTCATGACCCTTACCGACCATATCTATTTTGCCGTCCAGCGCTATGAAAAGGGTCAAGAGATTCGTAATGTTTTGTTATGGGAGATCAAGAAACTCTATAAGGCCGAGTTTGATATTGGTCTAAAGGCAATCGAAATTATCGATAAGAAAACTGGAATATGTTTTAAAGAGGATGAAGCCGGATTTATTGCCATGCACATTGCAAACACGCAATTTGACGGGAATGAAATTGATAAAACGGTCAAAATTGCAAAATTCACCCAAGACATTTTAGGGATTATTAAATATCACTATGGAATCGTTTTCGATGAAGAATCATGGAATTACGGCAGGTTATTGACCCACTTGAAATTTTTTGCTCAAAGAATCCTGTCAAATGACCATATTGAAAACGACGATGATTACCTGTTTGAGCAAGTGCAGGATAAATATACAAAAGCATTCGAATGTGTAAAAAAGATTGAAAAATATGTGCTAAACGGGTATGGAACACAAATTACCAGGGCAGAAATGGTTTATCTTGTTCTGCATATTAACCGTGTCACCAACCGTAATGAAAACTAAATGAATGATAAACAGGGTGTTACTGTAAAGGCATTACCTGGAATGACTGAAGGAGATAGAACATGTTCTATTTTAAAATCTTTCGCTCATTTCAGGTTTTTTTATTAAGAAAAGCGGAAGCGCCCATTTAACGAAGTACACTAATCGATGGGCGAAACGCTGGGCAATTCTAAAAGTCAAAATTTATACTTTCTTATTTGTTAAAAAGGAGGAACGAAAATGGTTAATCGAACTGAATTAGCAAAATCCATAATCGAAAAAGTCGGCGGCGAAGAAAATGTAGTCAGCCTGTACCACTGTATGACCCGCCTTCGTTTTCAACTAAAGAATGGTCAAGAGTTTAATAAAAAAGAACTCGAAAAAGTAAAGGGGGTTGTCCAGGCAGTCGAAAGCAACGGACAGTACCAAGTCGTTATCGGAAATGCGGTTGGCGAAGTTTACGATGCGATTATGAAGCAATATTCCATTAAAAGTGCGTCCGATGAGGAGCAGAAGCAGAAAAAAGAGGGGAATGTGATTGCCAGAATGTTTAATGTGATGTCTGGAATCATTACTCCGATGGTGCCGTTGTTAGCCGGATCCGGAATGTTAAAAGCTCTGCTCGTTATTTGTACAACGTATTTTGGCATGTCCAACACGGGCAGTACGTATCTCATTTTGACAGCAGCGTCCAATGCCGTATTCTTCTTTTTCCCTGTGTTCCTGGCTTTTTCAGCCGCACGGATATTTGGAACCAACCTATTTGTGTCTGCTGCTATTATGGCCGCATTGCTGGAGCCGAATTTTACCGGCCTAATGAAAAATATTGGAGATGTTGTTGATTTCATCGGGATTCCGATCGTTATGTTTAAATACAGTGGTCAAATTATCCCTGCAATTTTAGCGATTTGGTTATTCTCTTATCTTGAAAAGTTCTTAAAACGTATTATTCCAAAAGTGATTGAATCCTTTGCAGTGCCTATGCTGTCACTTTTGATTATGGTGCCATTAACTGCAGGGATCATTGGACCAATTGGAGTGTATTTGGGGAATGGAATTGCCAATGGCATTGATTTCTTGAATAATCAGAGCGGAATGCTGGCGGGTGCGATTATTGGTGCCGGCTGGACCTTCCTCGTTATGTTCGGAATTCATTGGGGTGTCGTGCCGGCTATGCTGAATAACCTCAGCACGAAAGGTTTTGATACCATCCGACCTCCAGTTGCAAACGCTACGTTTGCTCAAGCAGGTGTTGCTTTCGGTGTATTCCTGAAAGCTAAGAATAAGCAGTTAAAATCAGATGCATTAGCCAGCATGATGCCAGCCATTTTAGCAGGTATTACGGAACCGATTGTTTATGGATTGTCTGTTAAATATAAACGCCCTATGATTGCTGCGGTTATTGGCGGATTAATCGGCGGGGGTTTTGCCGGAGCGATGAAAACGACTGTTATTGCTTATGTGTTCCCGGCTTTAACTACACTTCCTGCGTTTATGACCGATACATTTGTTTATTATATTATTAGTATTTCGATTGCGTTTGTTGTAACGGCAGCACTGACTTATATTCTTGGTTTTGAAGAAGAAACAGAAGAAACTCCTATTCAGGGTGAGAAGGCTCATACAAACGGTGATCTTAAACGGACAACTGTATTGTCTCCGATTACGGGTGAAGTTGTTCCATTACACGAAGTAGACGACCCCGCTTTTTCCACAGAAGCTATGGGTAAGGGTGTCGCAATTCTTCCTAAGGAAGGAAAAGTGTATGCCCCTGTGTCCGGTGTGGTTTCAACATTATTCCCAACGGGACATGCCATCGGATTAACCTCTGATGAGCAAATCGAAGTGTTGATTCACATTGGTTTGGATACGGTAAAATTGGAAGGCAAATATTTTAAAGCCCATGTCAAACAGGGCGAAAAAGTTAAGCAGGGGCAGCTGCTGGTGGAATTTGATTTGGAAGAAATTCAAGCCGCAGGATTCGATTTAACGACGCCAATTATCATTACCAATTCCAATCAATATACAGATGTTATTGAAACCAATAAAAAGTCAACGGTTAAACAAGATGTTTTGTTAACGGCTGTCGTTTTGTAACCATCTTTAGTGAGCTACTTTTACGACTTAAGGCTCCGAAAGCCTCGGAGCCGACTACTTTATATAGAAAGCAGGGTTTAAACTATGATAGATGAAAAAGTTTTTCCAAAAGGATTTCTTTGGGGAGGAGCCATTGCTGCCAATCAAGTAGAAGGTGCATGGGATGCGGACGGTAAGGGCATGTCTGTCGCAGATGTGGCAAAATTAAAACCTAATATCGCTGTTTCTGATTATAAAAATCAATGGCACGTGAGTTCAGAAGATATTAAGGAAGCAATGGCCGCAACGGATCCGTTATATTATCCAAAAAGAAGAGGAATTGATTTCTACCACCGCTATGAGGAAGATATTAAATTATTTGCAGAAATGGGGTTCAAAGTATTGCGGCTTTCCATTGCCTGGACCCGTATTTTCCCAACCGGGGTGGAAGAGAAATCGAATCGGGCTGGGTTAGATTATTACCGGCGTGTCTTTGAAACTCTAAAAAAATATGACATTGAACCCGTTGTTACCTTGTCCCATTATGAAATGCCTCTTTATTTAGTTAACCATTATGACGGCTGGGTTTCGCGCGATGTTATCGGTTTCTTTGTGAAGTTTTGTCAAGTTGTTTTTGATGAATACAAGGACTTAGTGAAATATTGGATTTCTTTTAATGAAATTGATAGTGTTTTTCGCCATCCGTTTACTACCATTGGGGTGGTCGAAGATAAATATGAGAATCAAGACCGGTTGGATGAAGCCATTTATCAGGCCGTCCATAATCAATTTGTGGCAAGTGCCTTAGCAACTAAGTATCTGAGGGAAGTAAGCCCCGATGCGAAAATGGGCGCCATGATTACCAAAACCCAAACCTATCCGGAAACGTGTAACCCGCAAGATGTCTTAATGGCTGCCCAATCCAACCGAAAAAATTATTTTTACTCCGATGTTCAGGTTCGAGGGGAATATCCGTCTTATATCTTGAAGGAATTTAAAGATCGCAGACTAAACATTGATTTCGGAGAAAATGATTTAGAAATTCTAAAAAAATATACCGTTGATTATCTATCTTTGAGTTACTATATGTCCCGTGTGGTTTCTGTTGATATGGACTCTAAAGAAATTACCGGCGGCAACTTAACCTCGGGCATTAAAAATCCATACCTAGAGACTTCGGATTGGGGCTGGCAGATTGACCCTATCGGCTTACGAATTGGGTTAATCGATCTGTACGACCGCTACCGGATCCCGTTGTTTGTTGTAGAAAACGGCTTAGGGGCAAAGGACCGAATCGAAGAAGATGGAACTATTCAGGATGACTACCGGATTGACTATCTCCGTTCTCATATAGAACAGATGTATGAGGCAATCCAGGAAGGTGTGGAATTAATGGGCTATACGCCATGGGGTTGTATCGATCTGATTAGTGCTTCGACCTCCCAAATGGAGAAAAGATACGGCTTCATTTATGTGGATGCAGATGATTATGGCAAGGGAAGTTATAGGCGCATCCCGAAAAAGTCCTTTTATTGGTATAAAAACGTGATTGAGTCGAATGGGTCTAGATTATAGGTAACTGAGTTTATTTGTGCCTTTGGGGATGTCCGGTAAGTTCCTAAAATGAAGCCAGTGGAGAAAAACAGCTCGTTTTTCTCCACTGGCTTTTGTAGAAGAGACATTTTTTTAAATTATTTAAAAACATGGTTTAAACTCATCCTTATATATAAAGCCCTAACTAACACAAAATATAGTTAGAGCTTCTGGATGGGTTATTTGATTTTTATTGACTACTTTAAGTTAGCAGTTTCTTTCCAATTTTTTCGAATCAACAATCCATGTTAAATTACAAAAAAGTTGGGTACTGTGAAACGATAAAACCGCATTCTTATGTTCGATTTTACATTTCGTAAAAAATAAAGTCGGGTACCGCGTTTTTTTGCATGACAAAAAAGGTGGGAACCGTAACTTAATATATCATTTATTTATAAAATCATGGATATGTATGGAAATTGGTTGATGAACCTCCCCCACTTATCAAAGTGGAGGTTTCTTGTCTTTTTCTTTCCGGGTGTTTCACGATACATCGTTTCGTGTATCTCGTGACGAAGCACGAAAACACCATAGAAAGAAACGGCAAGCAACATCATGCCAGATACAAATAGTTTCTTTTTTTTTTCTTTTCCAGAAAAAAAAAGAAGATACGTATCTCCCGCCTGTCAAGGCGGGAGTATGGTGTTTAATTGGAAGATAAAAAGGAATATCTTATTTTTAAAGAAAATAATTAAAGGATGAAAAAAAGGGCGATTGGATATAGCTCCTAGGGGGAGGCCCCCCTAGAGAGCAGTGTCGGTTATTAATCCTTTTTAATCTTTTTCTTCCACTGGACACCTAACAAAGAATACTCCTTGTAATGATGCGATGGTGTTAGCGAAAAATATTTTTTCATAATAAATCTGGCACTTTTTTCATTAAAGAAAGGTGACGAAAAGTCACCTTTTTTGTTTTCCCATAAGAAATTTTATCTCAAAAATTTTTTCTTTCGTAAGCCGGATTCACCAACAGGCTTTCAGTTCTCAACTTTTTTGTTCGGTTTCCGACTTTTTTATCATTCAACAAACACAAACATATGTTCGTGTTAAATTACAAAAAAGTTAGGTACTGTGAAACGATAAAACCCGCATTCTTACGTTTGATTTTTACATTTCGTGAAAAATAAAGTCCGGTACCGCGACTTTTTTTTGCGTGACAAAAAAGTCGGGTACTAAACTATGTCGATTTATTTTATAAATGCAAGTTTCGTTTTACCGATTCCCATTCATCTGTAACCGCTGAATTTATCCTGTGAAAAATTTTACTGGATAGATGAACCCCCATACTGGCGACAACTGTTTCATATCGAAAGACAAGACTTAGTATGGTAGCAACAATCTGATGATTAGTGTTTAAACCATTTATTAAAAAGATTTGTCTAAACTCATTGAATAATTGGGCACATGAGTTTCTTAAAATATCCAACTTTACGTAATTAACAATTAAGCCAGAAGTAAATAATGTTTGGGCTATTATTGCGATAAAGTTTAAATTTACCTCCCGAATGAGCATCACAAGCAACCTGTTTTTTGCAAGCAAAAAGTGCAGAGAATTGCAAGAAAAAATACATAGGCTTGCCGGCTCAATGAATTTACCTTTC
>NZ_JBVVUU010000054.1:0-13427 GCF_056032925.1 Aeribacillus sp. JST-2 | reverse complement strand
CAGGCAAAATTAAACTACCTGTCTCCTGTTGATTTCAGGAAACAGGCAGCATAGGTGTTTTTTCTGTGTCTCAAATAGGTGGGTCAGTCCAGTTTTTATATTGGGGCAAACATTGAGCTTTTTTCTCTTTAGTCGATTTTTGCCCCCAATTTGCCCCCTTCAAAAATTTCTTCCGTATGTTTTTCAAATCGTTGAATGGCATCATTCTCAATTTTTTTGCTAACATGGGAATAAACATCCGATGTGATTTGAATCGAACCATGCCCTAATGCTTCTTGAATATATTTCATTTCAACTTTGGATTCTAACATTAAAACTGCGTGAGTGTGCCGCAATGAGTGTATACTTAAATTCGGCAGATCCACTTTATTTAAAATTCTCCTAAAGGCATTAAAGAGTGTTGACTTTGGGAGTGGTGATCCATCTTCACGACAAAAAACAAGATCTAAGTCACGCTTATATTTTTCTTTAAATCTTAACTTATTTTCATTTTGACGAATTTTATGAGCTTTTAATTCCATCGTAAGCCTTTTTGTAATAGGGATTTCACGTTCTGAGTTATACGTTTTTGTATCGCCAAAAAGTTCATCATCCGATTCAGCTTCATAATCAATCGTTTGCAAAATTTTTACTCGCCCATTATGTAAGTCTAGATGATCCCACTGTAATGCGAATCTCGGCAACCAAGGCGGATGCTGTCACTACATCAATTCCCGGCATTGTCTCCAGTTGGTAATCGAGTAATTTCATTAATTTTCTTAGTTCTCCTTCGACCAATGCCATTTCCTGCTTTTTAAAGCGCAAATCCCATGCTTTGCACGAGGAAATCCCGTGTTTCTTGGTATTGTTTGGTGGTCGTTCCATCTGTTTTCACAAGTTCTAGTATTTCTTTTGCTTTCTTTCTTGAACAAGTGTTGTGGCTAACAGCTTGTAACTTTTGCTTGCCCCTGTGTCGAGACTCGTATATACCCGACAACATTTAACGTTACATCCCCCCGTTACGAAAATTACAATTTATGTAACGCTTGTTAACAATGACGAGTATTATACGACCTTCTCTAGTGAAAATACAATAATAATTTGACAGTTTATTATTGTTAAAAGCTTACCCCCACTTTCTTTGCCACGAGAATGGGTCTATTGTGTAAATTCCCCTTTGATAGAAAACATGGATCTGAGACTTGACGTATGGCAGGTAAGTCCGGCAAGTCTCCCTGCCGGTCGCCTTCCCGAACCAATGATCATGTTGTCAAGGAGTTTTCTTCCTCGCTTCGCTCCGGTATTCCACGTTCTCCTTGACACAGCGAAGGGGTTATCCCACTCTTTTCATTTCCGAATCTTCCTGAAGCTGACAACCCGGGTGGGACGGTTGACCTTGCGCGTTCCACGAACAAGAGATGGAGAGTTCTCTACGGAACTGTTCCAACGGTATCAACGAAGCGAACAAGCTCTGGTACTGGCAACTCATGGAAATGGTGGTAAACGGGGTGTCTACCCGAAAAATCACCCAATTCACAGAGGAGTTGTGCGGGACTTCGTTTTCCAAATCCACAGATTCCTCGCTGTGCAAGGGACTGGATCCGATTATCCAAAACTGGAATCATCGTTCCTTGCATGAACACGTATAAGCGTGGATACGAACCGTTTCGATAACCTCTTCGTTCTTCCGTTCGTTCATAACGACGAGCCCCCCAGCTGTTCTTCTACTTGGGCCTCGAGTATTTGATTCAGGACTTGTTCCAGTAGCTTAGCTAATCCCTCATCTCTGGTGAATAACCCGTGCAAAAGTTCATCATTTAGGGTAATATGATATTGAGCCATGGTTGCATTCCTCCTTATGTTTGGTGTTTTTGGTTCACTGTTTATTTTACCAAAGGGGAAGCAACATGGCTCCTTTTCTATTCCCTTTTTTACAATTATATGAGCTTAACTTAAATAGAGGAGGAGCAAAATGAAAAAAATATCTAAGGAAGAATTTTTGACTATTCTTGAAAATGCGAAAAGTATTATTGAGAGCGAAGATCTTTGTCATATTGAAAAGGGAGAAGAGTTTGAAGACTATGTTTATAAAATTATTGCAGAGATTTCCTCTTGTTGGGTGGAGCAAACTGGAAAACAGAGTTTCCCGGATATTATAGTTGGAAGTTACGGAATTGAAGTGAAATTTTCAAAATCAAACAAATGGGAGTCGACAGGTAATAGTATTTTTGAAAGTACATATAGAGATGAAGTAACTGAAGATATTTATGTTTTCTTTGGAAGAAAAGTTAGCAAAAATCAAATAAAAGTAAAATATGATCTTTATGAAAATTGTCTGGCGGATGTAAAAGTAACTCATTCTCCAAGATTTTACATAAATATGGAGCTTCCAAGAGGAAATTCAATATTAAATGAACTAGGTATTTCTTATAATACTTATAGAAAACTCAAACCTAGAGAAAAAGGACAAGAAATAAAAAAATATTTAAAAAGTAAATTAAAACCTGGGGAAATTGTCTGGTGGATGGATGAAGGAGAAAGATCAGTTATTATAAAAAAATTTAAAACTTTAAGTGAAGAGCGACAAAATGCTCTTAGAGCTGAATTATTTGCATTATTTCCTGAAGTTGTATCCAATTCATCTTCTAAATTCGAGAAAGCTCAACTTTATCTCCTTAATAATCATCAAGTTACTTTTAGTAGAGATTTGTTCACAGCCGGTGGTAAAGTTTCATTAATTATTAATAATGAATATGTACAGGGGATTCCTGCTATATTTGGAAAATTATATAATGATGCCAAAAATATACATAATTTTATCAAAAAAACTCCTAGTGAAGTATTATATGAGCATTGGATAGATCTGGGGATAATATCTTTACATCATGAGCTAAAGAAAAATAAGCTTCATTTATGGTTAAAACAAATCGACAAATTAGCCATTCCTATTCCTAAAAACATTAAACCATCGGAAATCTTTTATGAAGGGTTAAAAAAGCCTGATATACAATTTTAATTGAATCCCCCTTTAAGTAAACAGTGAAAAAATCCCATTAGTAGAGGGGGCTACACTATTACTTAAAGGGGGTTTTTTATGGAATTAAAAGAACGAAATTCATTTGAAGAATTATGCATGGAGCAAAGGGTGGAATATGCTTCCAAGCTGGGTGAGAAATTGGGAATTTAAGTTTTACACAAGGTTAAAAATCATAGGGCATTAATTAAAATGGTTTCAAATTAATAACTCAATCTGTGTGCTTCGGTTGATTACCAAAACATACTGGTTGCTTAGAATGTATTGTGGCTATTGAACAGAAACTAAAAGTTTAAATTAAGAGTTTTTTATATAAATAAACGCAATTGTTCGTATCCATTTTTAGATTTTGATGGGGTGACATGTACGTTTAATAGGGCTTTTTCAACACTTTTTGCTATGTACCATCCTAGTACAGGAGGAACAGCATTCCCAACTTGTTTATAAGTGTGAGTTGCAGATCCCTTGAATTCAAAATTATCAGGGAAAGATTGAATTCTAGCACATTCTCTTACTGTTAATCGTCTCCAATATTGAGGATTATCTGGTTCGTCTGGGTTAAGTGTCCTGTAGTGTGCTTCAATATTTCCATGATGTTCAGCCCTTATAGTTACAGAAGGAGCGTCAGCTTTTATTTGATTATTTCCTTGCAACTTTTTACCAGGATAAAATTTAGCTTTAGATATTTGTGAATGGTTGGGAACTGTTTCGTCGTTTTCCTTCCCCCACAAATCATCTATTGCTTCTTTAGCAGTTACCCAGTTACTTTCATTATGTGTTGGAGTAGGTGGAATATATTCAATATCTAAATCAGATCGTACTCCAACAATAAATACCCTTTTTCGTATTTGTGGAACTCCATAGTCAGCCGCATGTAATAAATAGTGAGCCACATTATAAGAATAGCTACTATCTATATTTTTAAAATCGTTTTTTATGGTTTCTAGAACTAAACCATTTTCCATATTTACTAAACCTTCAACGTTTTCTGCGATAAAAATTTTTGGCATAATGTGCTCGATAACTCTTTTCATTTCTAGGTATAGTCTTCCTCGCTTTACAGTAATACCTTGTCTTTTTCCAGCAACACTGAAATCTTGACATGGGAAGCCTCCTATGACCACGTCAGCGCTTTTAGGAATAACATTAACATCTATTTGAGTAATGTCTCCCTCAAATATATGGTCACCAATATTATATCTATATGTTTCACAAGCTTGTGGATAAATATCATTTGCCCAAATAATATCAAATTTTGTTCTTGGATATTCTTTTCCTAGAAATTTAAAGCCACCTAAGAATCCCAAATCCAAGCCACCACATCCACTAAATAAGGACACAACTTTGAAATTATTTTCAGACATTACTTCACCTACTTAATATATAATAAAGTGATTTAAATGTGAATCATTTTTAATATTATATTGCTATACTCGCATTTTATAAAAAATATTTTATAATTCCAGAATTAAAGAAACAAGAATTATGTTTTTTTATAAATATATTTTAAGCATGCCTATTAAGTATAGTGATAAAATTTTTAAAATTCCTATATTCAGTTTGTAACATAAATTACAAACATTTTTTTAAATATAAGGGTGTTGAAAAGCAGTCGTTAATTGTTTGTGTTAAAGTGTAAATGTGTAACAATAAAATCACACTTACAACACAGTCATAGTTGATTATAATAATCTTTTTACCCAATAAGAAAGTAATCAAATTGTAAAATAGATGATGTATAAAATTTTGTGTAAAGCATTTTGCTAGACTAAAAGAAAAAAGGTAGGGTATTCTCTGATTTGGACCTAAACATTACAAAGAAAGGAGAACCCTACCTATGTCTAAAAGTATATCGAATATCGACTGGGCAAATCAACTGGAAAATGCCATTCGTCAGTTTGTAAAAGAAAAATTAGAACTGATTATGCGGGAAGAGATCAAACATTTTCTCGAAATCGAACAAGCGGACACATCCAATATGAGAAACGGCTACTATCAACGAAATCTAGATACACAATATGGATTGAAGGGCTTTTGGTCCCAAGAGACAGAAACGTGAAATTTCAAACGCAGCTGTTTGCTCCTTACCAACGCCACACCGGCTGGCTGGAGGAAGCCATCATCAAGATGTATCAAAGTGGCATGAGTGCGTATGAAAGTGGCAAGTTTATTGAACGAATTCTAGGAAATGCCTATTCTCCTGCGACGATCAGCCGTATTACTGATGTCGTAAAGGAAGATATCGAAAAATGGCGCAACCGTCCACTACCCAAGCGTTATTCAGTCTTATATTTGGACGGTTTGTACGTGAAACTTGCTGCGATACGGTAGAGAAAGAAGTTATTTATGTGGTGTTAGGAGTAAATGAAGAAGGATATCGCAAAATTCTCAATTTTTTCGTGGGAGGACAAGAAAGCGCCTATGGATGGCAGGAGATTCTTCAACAACTATACAATCCGTAAAGGAAGTGTTTCTGGGCGTATTCGATGGACTACCGGGACTGGAAGAAGCCTTTAAAGCTGTTTATCCGAAAGCTGACGTACAGCGTTGTGTCGTTCACGAAGTCCGGAACACACTCAGCCGTGTACGGAAAAAAGACCAATTCGAAGTGGCGGAGGAACTGAAACTCATTTATCGATCTCCGAGTAAAGAAATCGCATTGGAGATGTTTCGACAGTTTGAATCGAAATGGTCGAGCAAGTACCCAAGAGAAGTGCAATCTTGGGCCAATGAGCTGGATGTCCTCCTCACCTTTATGAATGATCCAAACAGTATTCGAAGTGTAATTTACACGACGAATGCCATCGAACGAACGATCAAGGGGATTCGGAAACGCCTAAAGCCGATGAACAGTTTAAGTAGTTTAGAAGCCGCGGAAAAAGTCGTGTATTTGACGATCCAAGACTATAATGAGAAATGGGCAGGGCGAAAGTTACGAGGATTTGCCGAAGCGCATGAAGCACTCCAGCGAATGTTTGAAGAACGTTATTATTAACCAAATATTATAAATAAACAAAATAAGGGGATTCTCCCTTTCCCCACAGGAGACTGAATATTCAGTCTCCTGTGGGGAGGAAACAGTCCCCTCTATTTCTAAAATTCATTTCAGAGATACCCTATCTATCTTACATTACACAAAATTCTTGACGGTACCAATTTCAGAAGAAGCAATGAGTAAAGTTTATAAAGAATGGGTATTAAAATTATTACAATATCGAAGAGAGTGGCTAATAAATTGGTATATGGAGGTGAAATAAATGACCCGTCCTTTTGTACTTTGGCTTATTTGGCAAAACGAACGTACGCGCCAGCGATATCATATTGGGAATTTAGTACATCACGAAGGCAAATATGTATTTTATTATGAAAAAAGCAGAAAAAGAAGGGGATTATTAGACGCATTAGAAAACGGATATCAGCCACATTTAGCGTTTCGCGATATCGATAAAATATACGTTTCTGACAGGCTATTCGAGCCTTTCGAACGACGTTTGCCTGATCATCGCCGCCCTGATTTCCCAGAAATTTTGCGGACGCACGGCTTGTCAAGTGATTATACGGAAATGGATTTATTGCGAGCTACCGGCGGCAGACTTGCGACTGATTCATATGAGTTTGTAGCACCTATTTATGTGTACGGAAATCACTTTGACTTTGATTTTTATATTGCTGGCTGGAGATATTATGAAGGGGAACAAATCCTTAAACAGCTAAAAATCGGAGAAAAGGTACAGTTTCAACTAGAGCCAGAGAATGAACAAGATCCGAAAGCAGTGATTGTATTAACAAGCCAAGGGCGTAAGTTAGGATATATTCCAGCCTTTTATAGTGAATTTATGTTTCAGCTTATGGAGAACGATGGGGATTATGAAGCAAAAATTCACTCCATTCATTTTGAAGCTCTCCCACAATTGAAAGTAAATATAAGCGTTTGTGGGAAACTGGTTCCGTCTTTAAAGGAACGGAATTTAAATATGGTGCATGATTTGCAGTTAGAAATGATATAACCATTTTGTAAATTCAGTTTTAGGTTGCGATGTCGTTGAAAATAAGTGCATTGCTTTTCATTTGTCCCTCGGTTTGCTGGAAAAGAGTTTTTTGAAAAACAAATAAGGAGCGGGATGCGGCGGGTAATAGACGAGATGTTATGCTGGAGCATTTATGAACGGAACCTTGAGTTTTTTTACCAACTCTCTTGTTGCTAGTGCTGGGTGTGCTTGGGTTTGAATGGACAATGTTCAGAAAGTTGAATTTTCGAATAATAACATCGTGTTAAGATATTTCAGTAAACTATTTTCCTAAACTCAAAATGTAAAACTACAATAAAGTCGATTAATGTTAATATCAAACACACAAAGGGGCTTCAAAAAGTCAGTTAACCATGACTTTTCTTCATGCCCCAAACAAGCAAACAGCCCGGCTGCTATTGGAACAAGTGCTGGCCAAATGGAGAAATGGGCGCCAAAAGTCATGCAAATTCTCGAAGAAGGATTTGAGGACGACACGGATGTATTGGATTATCCTGATTGTTACCGGCGGCTTCTTCGCACGACCAATGGGGTGGAACGGCTGAACGAAGAAATCCGCCGCTGAGAACGGGTGATCTTGCATCTTTCCGAACCGGGAATCGGTGTACCGCCTCGTTGGTGCTGTGTTGATCGAAATCGATGAAAAATGGATGTTGGGCGCAAATACTTGGATATGTCCGAATATTGGCAATGGCAGAAAATGAAAGAGCAAGAAGCTCGATTGGTGAATCAGGAGGCTCCGGCGATCAAGAGAGTAGGATAACCTCTTCGTCGTGTCAAGGAGAACGTGGAATACCGGATCGAAGCGAGGATATGCCGCGAAAGCTCCTTGATACGCCTGTTCCTTGACAACATGATCGTTTGTCCGGGAAGGCGACCGGCAGGGAGACTTGCCGGACTTACCTGCCATACGTCAAGTCTCAGATCCATGTTTTCTATCAAAGGGGAATTTACACAATAATTTGGACTTGACCCGGTAGCACGCTCGCACAGATATGTAAATTTAATTTATGCGGGGCAAAAATTGCGGGTGAAATAAAAAAGCACAGTCATCAGGTCGTGCTAATTTAATCGGTATAAGATTTCAAAAGTTCCTCACGTTCTTTTATTAATTGCCTCAATTCTTCTAAATCATCCAAAGTAGCTTGTTTATGTCTCTTCTTTTATCTTATTTGTTAATATATAGGGCTTTTTTGCTCAACTCAAGTAATAAAAATGCAGAGGCAATGTTACGAACTGTCGTGTTCACATCAATTAGGATCTAAATTATCCAAAATAATCTGAATTAACCATTTTAGTTTTTCTTCATTCATCTTTCTCATACCATATTTTTTAACGAACCCCTGAACAATATCCCAATGCTCTTGTTGCAAAATTAGTTTTAACTCTGCCAGTAGTTTTTTACGATACTTAATATTTTCGAATGAGTTAAAATCATTAACAATTTTATCTAATTCATTATAGTTCTCACTTACGTTAAAATAACATTCAAGAAAATATTTAAACGTTTCAAAGTTTAATTCTTCATTCAAGATATCCCCACCTACAAAACTTATTTAACTATTGGAAAACCAGTCAAAATCCTAAATCCTAGCTCATTGGTTGAATCTCTAATCAAAACTACTCTAGAATTAGTTAGGTCGTAAATAATCTGCTTTTTATCTTCCAGAGCTCCTTTGCCTATTGGATAATTATGTGAAACATCGAAAATTTTTCTTCCTGTCAAGCCTTGCCATGAAAAAAATTTTTCAGCTTGTGGAGCGGGTAGCAAATACAGATGCGACAGTTCTGATTCAGGGGAAAGCGGAACGGGAAAAAGTTTGATTGCAAAGATGATTCACGACCTTAGCGAGAGAAGTAAGGGGCCGTTTGTATCAATAAATTGTGCAGCAATCCCGGAGCAACTATTAGAGAGTTGAATTGTTTGGATATGAAAAAGGAGCTTTCACTGGCGCCAATTCGAGCCGTCCGGGGAAATTAGAAGTCGCAAATGGCGGCACAATTTTTTTAGATGAAATAAGTGAAAATTCCCCATCATTGCAGGCTAAACTTCTCCATCTCACACAGGAAAAATCCTTTATGCGTTTAGGAAGCAGCACAATCAGAAATGTCGATATAAGGATTATATCTGCGACGAATCGAGACAACTGTTTTATAATATACATTTGGTTGTTGCTTTCCCGGTTTATTCGTCACTTCCCTCTAAGAAAAAAGAAACCTTGAAACAGTTTTCACTCAGTCAAGGTATTCAAACATTTATCGTCCTATTTTGTTTTTACAGCTTCTTTTAATTGCTCAATTACGTTTTCCAGCTATTCTAAAGGTGTTAATCCCATAGCAGGAAAATAAATTTCTGCATGAGATTTAATGAAGTCTTCTTTCTCTTTTTCGGTTGTATTTGTTCTCATAAAAACCAGTAAACTTTCCAAGGTAAATTCTAAACATTCCTTTGTGGCTTCAACTATAAAATAATGCTTGTTCTGGTGACCCCATATCTTGATGAAAAGTTCCAGCTAAAAAGTCAGCTACTTCCTCAAAAGCTTGATGATCATTCATTGATATTTCTCCTTTATTTGGTTGGATAACCTGTCAGAATAAAATTACCCTTTCCATCTTTTTTCAGCACGATTTTTGCGTTAGTTACATTTTCAACAAAATTTGATCCTCTTTCAACGCTTCGTCCAATAACCTCACCATCCCTTTTATATCTTAATGGTAAGGTCGGTCTACTATTAGGATTAGATAGCCACTTTTGTATTTTTTTCATGTTTTCTGGATCGTTTAGAACTTTACTAGCAATTTTCTCAGCAGTAGCTCTATCTTTAAAAGTTGATGCACCTGTTATTTTAGGGTCATCGAAGATAGTGATCGAGAAAGGCCTCCAATTGCAGAAGAACGGGAATATGAAGAACTGTAAAATGCTGTTTAATCGCCTCACCGCCTTCGCCCTTTAAGGAATCGCCTAAATCAATGACTTTGTTCAGCGCCTTGCGGATGGCGAGTATTTTTTTCTCTTCTTTCTTTTTTTGAATAGAACGATCAATTTCTTTGTGGATTTCGGATACTTTCAATACTTTCATCGCACCGTCTCCCTAAAAAATGTGGCGGGCTGCTTTTTGATCTACTTCAAAATATCTCAATGCTGGACCATGCCTCGTTTTCCGCTTTTATGAAAAGCGTTTTACAGCTTGGGATGGTTTCACCGTATCGAACTTCAATTATGTAAATCTTATAACAACTTGCCTACACAGAAATTCCTTTTATCTGTTGCTATTATCATAATTTTCCAAGTTTCTTGTCAACCAAAAATGGAATCAATTTCCGAAAACAGAGCTTCTTTACTATCCATTCAGACAAAAAATAGGAAATACATCATAGAGGTGGCTAGTGATAAACAGTGGTTATCGGTTATGAAAAGATTTATTTTACACCATAAATAAAAATTCCTCCACTCATTCGAGTGGAGGAAACGGATGCAGCTCCGTCACATCATTCAGCCAGCCAATGCCTTTCATAATGGTTAAATCTTTGATACACGGCACATGATAGAAAACATTCTTTCGGTCAAAATAGATCAATTGATTTTTTTCTAACTTTTTTCTACAAACCGGACAAGTTATCTGTTTTAATCTGTTTCACCTCAATGTTTCTATTCAACAATTTCAAAAGTTTTCCTTCCACAAATATTTTTATGATAAAAAAGCATGCCATCTTATGAAACGTCCTCACGTGGAAAAGTGTTGAGTGCGTTCATTGCACAGTAGGTGTCTCCCTGGACGGAATATTTGGAACAGAAAGCGTATCAGCACAGACATGGATTGAACAAGATGGTATTGCTAAAGGAACTTGGTGTCGACAACCTATTATTCTAGTTGGCCATTCATGGAATGGTACTACGACCCTTTCTTATGCTATGCACTTTCCAGAGAAAGTTGCTGGGATTGTAATATTAGTCGGTGCAATGTATAAAAGAGGGGGGTTCCTGCTGAACATGACGACTTATTATCTAAAGTTGTCATAACACCAATATTAGGAAAGATTATATTAAAATACATTTTAAAAACTCCATTGGCTGAAGGAAAAGCAACTTCCATGTTAAGAGAGACATTTGCACCTGAACCAATACCTGATGTGTATAAGGAAGAGGTATATGCATAAGCATTTCGTCCAAATCACTTTAGAGCGAACAGAGAGGATATACTTGCTTTTCCCTAAAACTTCTAAAAATATATGTGAAAAATATAAGGAAATTACAGTTCCAACAGTTATTGCAGTTGGAAAAGAAGATCCATTTGGTACAAAGAAAGATATCCTCTGTGCCATATATAAGGTGATTCCAGATATTGGTCATATGATTCCTACACTTCATCCCCAAATTGTAATGGAGAATATTGATGTTATTTCTAAAATAAAGACTTCCTTTCATAAATGATTTGAAATTATTTCATTAAGAGGTGCTGATATAAAAGGGATATTGCATTTGTTACCTTTCTAATCGACCAGAGTAGATTAATTGGGATCTACTTCATTAAATTAAAACCCTTTCCCAAACGGGAGAGGAATTTTTTTCGCTTTGGGATAAAATGTAAACATGGTATGGTATTTTTAGAAAAAAATCGTTTATTTTGTCGTTAGAATAGTTGACATCATAACCGCTCCAGTTCATCCCGCCATCCATTCCAAAACCTTTCAGGGAAACCTTATCGGCATTATACAAAATTTATGATTGTTGACAAAGCATATTTACCTTAAAGCAGAGATTACAGGAAATAAAAAATTTGCATATTTTTAAAAAATCATAAATTCGGGGTTGCATTTTTTCATTTTTTATATATAGTAAGTAGTAAGTAATAAGTAGTAAGTAATAAGTAGTAAGTAGCAAGTAAGAATGTCAAATCGCAAACACATTTTAAAAACGGGAGGTAAGTCCAATGATAAAAGAATTAACGATTCCTCAAGAATTTGTATTGTTAGCTTTAGACCGTGAAACAAATAAACTAAAATCGATTTTCCGGCAGCATATCGCACTGTATACTGTCATGGCTTGTCTAGTAGAGTTATCTCTAAAAGGCAAGGTGAAATTTGAAGAAGACGATACAGTAACGATCGTAGATTCTGCTCCTACTGGAGATAAGTCCCTTGATCGTTTATTAGAAATCATGACTTCAGAAAAACCGAAGAAAATCAAAAAATGGGTATCATATTTCTACCAGCACATCTTTAAGCAGCGTGAAGTGTATCAATTAGTTGTAGAGAGCCTTGTCGAAAAAGGGGTTCTAGAAGTGGAAAATAGCGAAATCTTGTTTGTTGTGCCGAAGAAAAAATATGTAGATGTCGCAAACACCCGCAATTACATCGTTGAAAAAATCCGAGCTGAACTATTAGAAGATGGCAAAGTGGAAGAGCATACCATTGTATTAGCATTGTTCTTAAATGCAAAAAAAATGTTAAACGATTATTTTTCTGAATTTGAGCGCAAAGCATTGAAACAAAAAATTGAGCAGCTTCGTAAAGAAAAAATCTTTGCAACCATTAAATCTATTGATAAAGCAATTCGGAATATCGACGCTGCAATTGCTACAAGTGCTGCTTCTGCAACGTAGAAGGTGATAAAAGATGGCAAGACGGAGAAGTTTAGAGAAAATCGAGAAATCAGAGCATGTAAGCATTAGTGAATTGGTTCAACTGTCAGGAGTACGTTACAGCACCATAAAATATTACACCGAGGAGGGACTTATTCCGTTCAAGCAGGAGGATATCAGGTTGACAAGGAAATATCCTCGTGTGAAAGCACTTGAACGATTGGCGGAGATTAAAAGGCTGAAAGAAGATCAAGGGCTAACGATAAAAGAAATTAAAGAGAAGTTGTTATAGAAGTGAAATTTATTTTCCACGATGGTTATCATATTCAAACTTAGTTGACATAATCAATACTAACCAAAGTTCTCTATCATGGGGCTGTCTGAAAAGCCCATTTTAGTGTCACATGTTTCCAAATAAAAGACAAAAGAATGTTGATTTAACAGCATTCTTTTGTCTTACTTTTTTTATGATTGGGCTGAAAAAACCATTTTTCCGATAACCCCAACTTGCCGCAATATATTGTTCATCCAGCTGATAAATCAACATTTACGTGCATTTAAGAGCGCCAAGTCTCTGCATAAAAAGATGGGGTTTATGCAATCTTTTATTTAATTAAATGGCCCCATTAATACTAATTTCAATAGAAAACTTTATAAAGGAAAAAGATTTTACCATCATTTATAGTTACACTTAATAAATGGGAGTGTAACCGGAAAATAAAACACTTGTTAAAGCCGATGATAAAATCCCCAATATAGCCGGAATAAAATTCCCCACTTACAATAGAACCATAGTGTCAATGA
>NZ_JBVVUU010000053.1:0-14203 GCF_056032925.1 Aeribacillus sp. JST-2 | reverse complement strand
CGTCAATGTAAGATATACACATATTTAAGAAATAATGTTAGAAACTTTGTCGAAAAATATTTTTTTGACACCCCTGAGACGGCTACAACCGTTGATATATCAACATTTATAGAGGGAGGGGCTTTTTTTAATACCTCGCTGAAAGCTTTCCGCGTATGGTTTTCGTTTTTATAACAATAAAACAGATTCTTTATTCAGAGGCTGTCTCCTTTTTCAAAACCAGTTTCGCCACACACTCCACATGGCTCGTATGCGGGAACATGTCCACTGGCTGGATGTATTTCACTTCGTATTGATCCGAGATGAATTGAACGTCTTTTGCCAGGGTGGACGGGTTGCATGAGACGTAAATGAATCGTTTAGGCTTCGCTTTTTTGATCGTTTTGAGAAACTCCCGGTCGCAGCCGGTGCGGGGAGGGTCGACAACGACAACATCTGGGCGCCAGCCTTCTTTTGCCCATTTTGGCATCCAGTCTTCCGCTTTGCCTGTGACGTAAAGGGCGTTTTCAATTCCGTATTTTTTGGCGTTTTCATTAGCGTTTCGGATCGATTCTTCAATGACATCCATTCCTCTGATTTCCGCTGCATCTTTTGCCAGCCACAAGCCGATCGTGCCGACGCCGCAATAGGCATCAACGATTTTTTCCTTTCCTGTTAAACCTGCTGCTTTTTTGACTTCGTCATAAAGTTTGACCGTTTGCACCGGGTTGAGCTGGAAAAAAGCGCGGGCGGATAGTTCAAAGGAAAGGTCGCCCAAAGTTTCTTGGATTACTTCTTCTCCTTTTAGCAAAACCGTTTTGTCGCCGAAAATGAGCGATGTTTTGCTTCCATTTACATTTTGCATGACTGATGTTACTTCCGGAGCGCGCTTCATGATCTCTGCCGCAATGAGTTCTTTTCGGGGCAATTCTTCCGTTGCTGTAATGAGAACAACTTGCACATGGTTTGACTGAATGCCGGCGCGGACAACGACTGTGCGTACGATCCCCGTCCGTTTTCGTTCATGATAAATGGGGATGCGAAAATCTTCCAGCACTTGTTTTACTGTGTGGGTAATTTGATCTGTCAGCGGATGCTGAACCATGCATGAGTGAATTGGAACAAGCTTGTGTGAATTTGCTCCATACAGACCCGCTATCACTTGCTGTTTTTCCTTTCCGAGCTGAAATTGGCTTTTATTTCGGTAATGCCACGGGTCGTCCATACCGATTGTCGGACGGATGTCGAGGGCATCGACATCGAGATCCGTATGGCGCTCAAACGCTTGAATGACAATGTCCCGTTTGGCGGCAAGCTGCTGCTCGTATTGCAAATGCTGCAATTGGCAGCCTCCGCATCGGTCATAATAAATGCAGGGCGGTTTCACACGGTGAGGGGATTTTTTCCGTATTTTTTTTATCGCGGCTTCCGCATAGTTTGGCAGAATGTTCGTTGCTCGAACGACCACTTCTTCACCGGGCAAAGCTCCCGGAACAAAGACGACTTGCTTCTTAAAATACCCGACGCCTTCTCCGTTAATGCCAAGCCGCTTAATGGTCAGCGGAAATTCCTGCCCTTTTTGAATGGTCACTGATGCCGGCCTTTTTTTTGTCTTCATTTCGCTTCTCCCCGTCTCTTTTCAATGCTTCGCCATAAATAAAGAGAGGCATAGCTTAAATAAGGAGCCCACTTGCGGCTGTATTTGTCCATTTCTTCTTTTGTCGGTTTCTTTTCCAGCTGAAAATAATGTTTGATCGCATTTTGCAAGCCGATATCGGCAGCAGGAAATAAGTTTGGCCTTCCTAGACCAAACAAAAGAAAATTTTGCACCGTCCACGGCCCGATGCCGCGCACTTGAACCAATTTTTCCATAATGTCATCATCGCTCCATTCATGAAAGACATGAATCGGCAAAATACCTTCTGCAATCAGCCGGGAGGTGTCGATGACGTATTCCGCTTTTCTCATGCTGAATTTGAGTGCCCGCAAATCTTCATAGTTCAATTCGGCTACCGTTTCCGGTTTTGGATAAAACCATACATCATCCACTTTAAATCCAAATGTTTGCACAAAAGCAGTTGTCAGCTGATAGGCAAATGATAAATTTAATTGCTGATGAATGATGCATTTCATTAAACAAGCATACGGATGAAAATCTAACACGAGCGGCGTCCCTTCATGCTCTTGAAAAAGGGGAGCAAGATCGGTTTGCAGGAAATGCTCTTGAATGGTTTTCAGCGGAATTTTCCATTGAAATATACGAGTCAGTTCATGGAGGGACCGCTCTATATGTTCATCATGTTCCCCTGATATTTCAAAAATAGGATCTTCCTTCGCTCCGATGGCTTTTACCGTTGCAACAAAAGGTTCGCCATTTTCACTGAAGAGCGGCACAAAGATGGTTCTTTTCTGCACGTCCACCTTGTTCAACGGATCAAGCGAAAGGCGCTCCAAAACGCGGTCGAAGTCATACGGCGGCGCAGTTTTGATCGTCTTTTTCCACATGGTTTTACCGACCTTTATCGTTTTTTATCGGAGCTATTATACCACATATTCCACTACTATTTGTAATCATAAACAGCTCCGAACGCAAAAAACAGCTATTAGATTAATAAAGAAATGGATTTTCAAACGTTTTATCCATGACAAGCTCATCTAAACTTTTAAATGTATATCCTTGCTGTTTTAAAGTTTTGATCGCTTCATCGAGTGCATCCGCGTTGTCTTTTGATACGGTGTGCAGCAAGATGATTGAGCCCGGGTGAACTTGATTGATTATGTTGTCGTATGCATATCGCCAGCCTTTTTGTTCATTTACTTTCCAGTCGACAAAGGCAAGTGACCAAAAAATATGACGGTAACCGTATTTTTCGGATAAGGCAAGTGTGCGCTCGCTGAAAATGCCTCTTGGCGGCCTTACATACACTGTTCCGTTTTGGCCTGTAAGTTCTTTTACTTTGCTGCTGACGGCATCAAGCTCTTTTTTTATTTTTTCATCGCTTATTGCCGTCATATCGGGATGGCTCCATGAATGATTGCCGACAATATGCCCTTCCTTCACCATTCTCTTTACAAGGTCGGGAGCTGTATTTAAGTAATGGCCTGTTACAAAAAACGCCGCCGGCACATCATGTTTTTTTAATACGTCCAAAATTTTGGCTGTATAGCCGTTTTCATAGCCGTTATCAAACGTTAAATAAATTTCTTTTTTGTTGGCATCTCCTAAATAAAAAGCCCCATATTTCGCCAAAAGTATGCTCCACTCTTTTCCGGCATCGGGAGGCTCGTGATTAGTGCTTTTTTGAAATCCCCAATGGATCGGACGATTGCTGATAGCTGCAGAAGCACAGTGGAAAAAAGAAAAAAATAACAAGACAGAGCAATACAAAATCCGGAAATAATTCAAGCTGTGAATCTCCTTTCAAAACTTTTTCACCATTAGTCTTTATCCGTTTTTGCGAAATATGCTCCATCTTGATTTCAAAAAAATACCATAGCCAATCATCCGGCTATGGCACTACTATACTTTAACTTTTAGCGAAAAACCGGCTCTTTAAATTGAGCAAGCTTCTCTAGTGACGATTTTTCAACGTCTTCATGCAAGCTGTTTCCGTGAGAATCCATCGTGACAACGGCCGTGAAATCTTTTACCCGCAAATGCCACATCGCTTCTGGAATGCCGAATTCCAATAAGTCAACGCCTTCAACAGATTCAATGCATTCCGCATAGTATTGCGCGGCTCCGCCAATCGCATTCAAATATACTCCTCCATGTTCCTTTAATGCTTGCAGTGTTTTTTTGCCCATACCGCCTTTTCCCATCACTGCACGGACGCCAAATTTTTTCATTATATCGCCTTGATAAGGCTCTTCGCGAATGGATGTCGTCGGTCCGGCAGCCTTGACTTCCCAGTTACCGTTTTCATCTTTTAACATGACAGGTCCGCAGTGGTAAATAATTTGTCCGTTCAAATCAACGGGCGCATCATGGTCCATTAAATATTTGTGGATGGCATCCCTTCCTGTGTAAATCATTCCGTTGATGCGGACAACATCGCCGACTCTCAGTTCGCGGATTTGTTCTTCCGTAATTGGCGCTTGCAGCGTTACGACGCGTCTTTCAGAGTCCGTGGATGATGCATTTTCTTCTTTGGCAGCATCTGTTTGAAAATCGACATCTTCCCCATCTTGATAAAGCCATTTGATGATTTCGCCTGTTTCTGGATCAAGATGGACTCCTAAGCGGCGAAATGCCCAGCAGTTGTAGGCGACAGAGACAAAAAAGCTGGCCGGGATGCGGTGCATTGCTCCGATTTTACATCCTAATAAAGTCGTTTCACCGCCGAATCCCATCGTTCCGATGCCAAGCTTATTGGCATTTTCCATTATGTACTCTTCCAGCTTGCGCAAATCTTCGTTCGGATTGACATCATCCACTTCGCGGAATAATTGTTCTTTCGCTAAATCATATCCTGACGAACGGTCGCCGCCGATCCCTACTCCGATGAATCCTGCGCTGCATCCTTGGCCTTGTGCTTGATATACCGCATGCAAAATACATTTGCGGATTCCGTCTAAATCTCTGCCGGCTCTTCCCAATCCTTCCAATTCACAAGGCAAACTGTATTGAATATTTTTGTTTTCGCAACCGCCGCCTTTTAAAATCAAGCGAACATCTATATAATCTTTTTCCCATTGTTCAAATTTTACGACCGGAAGCCCTTCACCTAAATTATCACCGGAATTTTTTCCAGTGAGCGAATCCACCGAGTTGGGACGAAGCTTCCCGTCTTTCGTCGCTTGAACAATCGCCTGTTTAATTGTTTCTTTCATTTGAATTTGGTTGATGCTAACCGGAACTTTTATTTTAAAAGTCGGCAAACCGGTATCCTGACAGATAGGCGAAACATTTTCATCCGCCATTTTAATATTGTCAGTAATGGTTGCGAGCGACATCGCCGCTCTCGTACCGGCATTTTCCCGCTGCTTTGCCCTGAAAATGGCTCTGCGCACATCCTTCGGCAGCTTTGTAGACGTTTCCACAATCAGTTGGTACATACTGTCAAATAGTTTTTCCAACCCGCTTCTCCCCCTTAAAAACAATCAAAACAGTCTAATTTCCACAATTTTTATTATACTCCTAACAATTTTGAATGGAAAGGCATTTGATTTTAGTTTACACGGTAAACCAATAATAGGAATTCATTTTTCACCCCATTTTTCATCCGTCATGCTAAAATGAAAATGCTTGAACTTTTATAAAGGAGATATGCTTTTATGGATATTCAAACGACATCAAGGAACATTACTCCTTCTTACGACCCTTGGGAAGCTTACTTGGATATTGAACAATATGGAAAATTAACGTTGACAAACATAGAATTTACAACGACAACGATCTGCAATATGCGCTGCGAGCATTGCGCTGTAGGATATATGTTATCCCCAAAAGATCCTGAGGCCCTTCCGCTTGACTTAATTTTAAAACGTCTCGATGAAGTGCCGACGCTTAGATCTCTCTCCATTACTGGCGGAGAACCGATGCTGTCCTTAAAATCGGTGGAAAATTATGTCGTTCCGATTTTAAAATATGCACATGAACGGGGGATCCGCACGCAAATCAATTCAAATTTAACATTGGATTTAAAACGGTATGAAAAAATTATTCCGTATTTAGATGTCCTTCATATCTCCCATAACTGGGGAACGGTCGAAGATTTTGCCGAGGGCGGGTTTGCGATGATGAAACGAAAGCCCTCATATGAACAGCGCGCCAAATATTTTGAACGGATTATTGAAAATTCGAGAGCGCTGGCAGATGCCGGAGTAATGGTTTCCGCTGAAACGATGTTGAATAAGCGGACGGTACCTCATATCGAAAAAATTCATCGGCAAATTGTCGATGAAATGAAATGCCGGCGTCATGAAGTGCATCCGATGTATCCGAGCGATTTTGCTAGCTCCCTTGAAACACTTAGCTTGGATGAATTGCGCTCTGCCATACACAAGCTTCTGGATGTCCGTGACGAGTCTGTTTGGATGCTATTTGGGACATTGCCGTTCTATGCTTGCAGCGACAAAGAAGAAGATCTGGCATTAATCAAAAGGTTGAGGGAAAGCAAAAACGTCACAGTCCGCAATGATCCGGACGGTAGATCGCGGCTGAACGTTAATATTTTTACAGGAGATATCATTGTAACAGATTTCGGAGACGCTCCTCCGCTTGGCAACATCCAAAACGACCCGCTATTAACAGCCTATGAGAATTGGATGGAATCATCGCTGGCAAAACAACTAAACTGCCATTGTCCAAATGTGAAATGCCTCGGACCGAATCTATTGGTGAAAAACAGCTACTATCAAGATTTGGATTTTACAAAAAGAAAAGCTCAAATATAAGAAACCGGGCAAATGAACGCCCGGTTTTTTAACAGTTCCCAACTATTCCATTGGCTATTGCTGATTTTAAACTTTTAATGCAGGAGCTGGCCGATTTATAAGCAATGATAATGCGCATGATAGAGCAAGTCCTTTTTCACAGTATTGTTTGTGAAAATTTGCGTCATTACTCTTTTTAAAACCTGTTCTTTATTTTGGATGGTTCGTGATGAGAAAGTTAAAGGATGCCCGATCCTGCACAGGAATCCATGCGCCAATACCTTGCTGGGTGACATTTTTAACAAGTATTTCTTTCTTGCTTCCTTTTAAGACTAAATATACTTCTCCATATGTAACCTTCCCTTTTTCATTGACGGCGGGGACAAATGTATATAAATAGCCCATTTTTTTGGGCGGTATGTTATAGACTTGGTCTTTTTTTGTTCCAAAGCCGACAATTGTTTCAAACGCAAGCGGCAGCTTTGACTTTTTCGCAGCTTTTAAAAGCATCATCTTTTTTACATCTCTATGATCAGAAATTTTGGCGGTCAATCCTCCTTTCACCCGCTTTTGCGTCTCTTGCTTATAGCTTATTTGCACAGGTGTTTTTCCGCCCCGGTTATCAAAATAATTGGTATTGATTTTCTGATACTCCCAATTGACGGCCGTTTCTTGAGATTCATAATTCAACGCCCACCGCCCCAAATAGATGGAGGCTCTGTAGCCGATGGAAACAGGGGAAGGTGTGATCGATGATTCATTTAATATTTTGATCAGTTCGGGATTTTCAATCGGGACGTTGGACGTTCCAATCAACTCTTTTGTTAGTTCACTAGGCTGTAAATACGGAAGATCTTGACTCGGGTTTGGATACGTATTTTCTTTTGAAATATCCATTACCGATTTTGGAATTTTCGGCTCTTCGGCAAAGCTCCGGCCTGAAAAAACCGACGCAAGCAAGAAGGCAGCAAAAACGATCAATAGTTTTCTCATCTGTTTATCTCCTTTCAAGTAGCCTTTGCTATTAGTTTTTTCAAGCCATTTTGTTTTTATCCAAAAATATGGGTTCCCACCAACCCTTATAACAGATAAAAGCCGATTCCCATGATCACGTAAGCAGCAAGCAAAGTCGCTCCTTCAAACCAGTTGGTTTCCCCGTCATTTGATAGAATGATCATTAACAAGACAGAAGACGCCATTGCGATGAGTTCAGGAAGAGTAAAAACAAGAGACATTTTTTTGGCGAATAATAAGGATACGATCACCAGCAATGGTGCAACAAACATGGCGATTTGCAATGTTGAGCCGACAGCAATTTCCACTGCGACGTCCATTTTATTTTTAAAGGCCATAATAACCGCAGACGCATGCTCCGCTGCATTTCCAACGATCGCAACAACGATGACGCCGATGAACAACTCGCTCCAACCGAGTTCGTGGGCGACCGTTTCAAAAGTATGTACGAGATTTTCCGAAACATATGCAACCGCTACTGTCGCCAACAACAAAATGATCGTCGCCCTCGCCCCTGACCATTCCGGTTTTTCGTGTTCCTCCTCTTGCTCTCCCCCTTTTTGATAAACCCCTCGATGGGTAACCAATTTAAAAAATAGCGCTGCTAAATAAAGCCCGATCATAATAATCGAAATGCCGATGCTTAACGTAAAGGTCTTCATCTCATTCATCGTCTGGGAAAAAACTTCCGGAATGACAAAGGCAACAATCACCGCAAACATCAACAGTCCGGAATTGTGTCTAGCATCGTACTCATTAAATTTCTGCCGCTTGTATTTTAAACCGCCGATAAAAAACGATAAACCAGCAACCAACAGCAAGTTGCCGATGACAGAACCGGTAAGCGACGCCAAAACAACTGAAATTAAACCTGCTTTTAACGCAAAAATGGAAATGATGAGTTCAACCGCGTTCCCAAAAGTCGCATTGAGCAGACCGCCAACCCGAGGGCCTGCTACAATCGCCAAGCTTTCGGTCGCCCTCCCCATGAAACTTGCAAGTCCGATAATGGTTAAACAATAAATTCCAAATAAAAGGAGTACTTGCCAATGCAGTAAACTGCCGATCACGGACAACGGCAGCCCGACAAAAACCAAAATGGCAAATATGCGATTAAACATAAGTTCCACCACCTTTACAAGTAATGTCCTGCGTTTGCACAGCTTGTTTACTTATTTTAGCAAATCTTGTATGAAATAAACCACTATATTTAAAAGGATCCTAAACAATTAGGAGAAAACTCAATCAAATGATGATCGGCCAATCACGGACTGCCAGTCAAACACCCAGACCAAAAAATTTCTTCGAATATTGTCCGCAAAAGAGAAAAGCCTTTAACCAATTCAGCGTAAATTAGAAGGAAACCCCGTTGATGATGACCTAAAAAATTTATTTTCCATATATTGCCTGCAAAAAATGAAACTTGGGCAGATACAAAAGTTTTCAAATGTACCTGATCGATGTTCAGTTGTTTTCCCCGTTAATAGGATGAAGTCTGACCTTTGTGTAAAAAGAAAGCGGCGCAAAGCAATGTTATTAGTCGGAAATCAGGGTTCGCTGGGCTGAAAATGGGATTTTGTTCCGACTTGGTTCGTGAATGGCTCGACCTTTTATTTTTTGCCGTCAATGTGGTATGATAATTATACGAAATAACCAAAATGTTCATTTAGTCATTCAAGAGGATGAGGAGTATGGCAGTCGATCGAAAACAACAAATAATTGATGCGGCAACAAAATCTTTTTCCTCATTCGGGTATAAGGCAACGACGATGGAGCAAGTGGCGAAACTCGCGAATGTTGGAAAAGGAACCATTTATACCTTTTTTAAAAACAAAGAGGATTTGTTAGACGAAATTATTTCCTCGCTTATTTTAGAAATAAAAGAAGCGGCAGAGCAAGCAATGGATCTCGATCGCCCATTTTTTGAAAACGTTCACCGAGCCTTATATCGCATTTCAGAGTTTCGCAAACAGCATCAATTAACTGTTAAACTTCTTCAAGAAGTTCGCGATATCGGGACGCCGGCCGTTCAAGAAGTAATGAAAAAATTGGATCGGGAGATGATTGCTTTCATTCGCGAGAAAATTGAAATCGCCATCAAAAAAGGGGAAATCCGCAACTGTGATGCCGAAATCACCGCCTTCTTAATGTTGAAAACCTATATTGCCCTAAACTTTGAGTGGGAAAAAGAACATGAACCGTTAACTAAGGAGAAAATCGCTGAATTATTTCAGTTGTACTTTCTAAAAGGACTGTTGAAATAGATAGTCCTTTTTTTATTCAAAATGGTTCACAGTACGTTAGACCACTGCCTATGAATGAGAAACTCCATTTCATTCAATAAAATAAAAAAGAAGCAGAAACCAACTGCCTGCTTCTATTTATTGAAAACTTCCTGACTTAAACGATTCTCCAAAGCGGCCTTCAAACAGCGATTCTTTTACAGGACGGCGGGAAGACGGTGTTTCCCTTTCTTGCAGGTTTTCCGGCAGCACTTCTTTCTCCCCTTGATAGCCAATGGCAATTAATGCTTGAATCGCATATTCTTCAGGGATATTTAATACTTGACGGGCTTTTTCAAAGTTTATACCTGTCATCGGGTGCGTAATCAACCCTTTTCTCGTTGCCTCCAATGACAAATAGCCCCAGGCGGCGCCGGCATCAAAAGCGTGAGAACGAACAGCGCCCCGCTCGCTTGTCATTTTGGAAATAATCAAGGCAAAAACCGGAACGTTTTTGCACCAAATTTGATTAAATTCGCCAATGAACGACATAAACGTTTCACGGTCTTCCTTCGTGCGGGCAATGATAAAGCGCCATGGCTGGAAATTGAAAGCGGAAGGAGCCCACCGTGCTGCTTCAAAGAGGCTTAACAGTATATCCTCCGGAACCTCTTTTTTTAAAAAGGAACGAGGGGACCAGCGTTTTAAATAAACAGAATCAATATCATACTCAGCTTGACGAACCTGTTTCGTTGCTGTCATCATCATGACCTCCTAAATCTCTATGCTGAAATATCTGCACTTATTTTATAACAATGATTTTTAAAAACAATTTTTTGCTTATGCACAAGCCCTCATTTCAATTCAAATGATTCCGTAATGGCAATGCTGCCTTCTACTGATTGAACCATTGGACAATTTTTTCGTGCCAGTTCCAAGCATTTTTGAATTTTTTCTGGATCTAAATCCTTTCCTGAAATAATGTAATGAAGATGAATTTTTTCAATTCTGTTCGCTTTTGCTTCATTCCGTTCAACTTCAGCTTGAATGGTAATGTCGTCATAAACCATTCGTTTTTTATCGAAAACTTTTCTCAAAACCCCTCCGCTGCAAACGGCGATTGAGGAGACCATTAATTGGAACGGACGAAATCCATATGCCTCATCTCCTGCAACATGAAGTTCCCCGTATTCAAAAGTTGTTTTAAATCCAACCTCTTTCATGAAAAACTCCATAACCGTCAACTCCTTGTCTAAAAAAAGAATAACTCTATTGTAGTTGATGACGGGTTTCATTTGCAATCAATACATTTCCATAAAAGAATTTTCAAAAAAGGTTGAACATTTCACTCTTGTTGTTATATAATAGTTCCAAAATATAAAAAACTGTATCATAACATTATGAGGGAGAGTGGGGAAAGAATGAAACGGCAAGAAAGAAAAAATATGATTGAATTTATTGAAAAAATGGGAAACATTGATCGCGAAACGCTTCTGTATATGACGGACGCAGACATTGAACACATTTATGATTCCATTTACGATCAATATTTAGCCATGTCTGAGTAGAAGACGCTAAATCGTTTCAGAACCGCAGCCCGGAAGCCTGTGTTTTTCTAGACCGCCGTATTTGGGTGTTTTCACAAAAACACATAGTCCATCATTTTTTAAAAAAAGAAACCATTGTCAATAAGGGCTGTCCGAAAAGCGGTTTTTCAGACGAATTTATGAACAAAGCAAGACCCAGGAATGGTGTTATATCAACATTCTTGGGTCTTTTACTTGGAAACATGTGACACTAAAATAGACAGTCCCTGAAGTTTGCGATGGCCATTTTTTAATGATACCCGTTTTGGCCATTCGCACTTCCGCTTGTTTTATGCTTCGGTTTTGCTTTTGCGTTTTGCTTGTTATGTTGACCGCCTTTTTTAGATTGCTTAGCCATCTTATTTCCTCCTATCGATTTCGAACTTTTTTCAGCCTCATAACATAATATGGCCATCCGAATTGAAAAAGTTTTAGGAATATAATGGCGGTCTTTAAAAATCTTTTGAATTCTTTGACAAAATCGCGTTGATCTCTCCACCTAAAATAATAATCACTGCGGAAAGGTAAAACCAAATAAGAAGAATAATCACCCCGCCAAGACTTCCGTATGTTACGCTAAAATTGCCAAAATTCCCTACATAGTAAGAAAAAAGAAGAGAAACAACAATCCAGCCGACAGTAGCAAATAAAGCTCCGGGATATGCTTCAGAAATTTTCATCCGTTTGTTTGGCGCAATGTAATACAGCCCTGTAAAAACGATGCACAAAATCACTGCGCTTAATAGCCATCGAATCGTGTTCCATATTGTTAAAAAAACATTTGTGAATCCGAAGGCTCGAAAAATAAACAAGCCGATTTCTTTTCCAAATACAGGAAGAAGTAAAGCGATTAAAATCACTAACATCATCGCAAATGTCAGCAAGATGGACATAAGACGGGCGATCAGAAAGTGGCGGCTTTCTTCCACTTGATATGCCTTATTAAATGCTCTGACAATCGCATTAATCCCGTTTGAAGCAGACCAGATTGTACCAATAATTCCGAAAGACAAAAGAGTCATATTTTGATTTTCAATAATATGCTTCACATTTCCCTCAATCAATTTCATTGTATTTCCTGGGGCATATTGGGCAACAAAGTCAAGAACAACGTCTGCAGAAAGAGGCAAATAGGCAAGAAGAGTCATTAAAAAAATGAGAAAAGGAAAAAGAGATAAAAGAAAGAAATAAGCTAACTCCGCAGCCAGACTCGATATTTCGTCTTCTTTAAACCGTTTTAGAAGCTCTTTACTGAACATCAGAAAGTTGATGTTTTCAGCCATCGCTGCACCTCATTTCAACTTGTTCCCGTTCATTGGCGCTGCTTCCATTTTTCTTTAGCTTCTTTTACTATTTCCAATACTTGAGGAGTTGTTTCTTGTAATTCCTTTATTTTCTCTGTTATAAATTCAAGATCGTCTTTTATTTGTGCCGCAGATTTTTTGGCCAAGTTCATTTTTTCTTTTACACGATCCGTGAGTTCAGAAGGATTTTCCTTATAATTTTTTATTTTTTCGGCAGCTGATTTTCCTTTGCTAATGACTTGCTGTCTCGTTTTTTTATCAAGCAATGACAGCATTCCGCCCATCATCGCACCGATCAAAAGCCCCTTTAATAATTTATTATCTTTTCCCATTTTCTTTCCCCTTTCCTTTAAGAAAGATGATGCTTTTGCTTAATCGTCTCCAGCAATCCCCTGCAGCCTTTTGCGACCATTTCATATACTTCATCGAAATTTCCTGCATAATATGGATCCGGCACATCTAAAATGTCTGAATTCGGCACAAAATCCATTAACCGTCTGATCTCGCCCGTCTTTTTGAATCCGGCCATTTTTCGCAATTCTCCCAAATTCCCTGCATCCATGGCAACAATGTAATCAAAGTTGGATAAATCTTGTTGATTGACTTGTCGAGCCTTTAAACCTTCATAAGAAATTTGATGGCGATCCAAAACATCCCTTGTTCCACGATGAGGGGGATCACCAACATGCCAGCTGCCAGTTCCGGCTGAATCGACTGCAATTTTATCTTCCAATCCTTCACGTTTTACCATATCACGAAATACCGCTTCCGCCATTGGCGAACGGCAAATATTTCCTAAACATACAAAAAGCACTTTTACCATCGTAAAAACCCTCCTGTTATCGCCAACCTGTTTTTATTCTATCAAAATGATAGCCTAAAAAGCTTTTTTCAACAATCCGGGTTCATGCGTGAGGATTAGTTTTCCAAAAATGATTGTTCAAAGACAAATCATCCATGTTAAAATAAAAAACAAAAGAACGAAGGGATTGAAAAAACTTTGAATTTATCGGAAAAATCTGCGGAAAATATGGAATTTATGCTAAACAAAATAACCGAAAAGCTGAATATGATCAACATTAGCGTCATTAAGCAAAGCCAATACCGGGAAGAAATGTATGAGGAACTGAAAGAAATTTACGAAATGGTAATGAAAAAAAAATCGTTCAGCCCAAGTGAAATGCAAGCAATCGTTGAAGAGTTGGGGAATTTAAGAAAAAACAGCTGATCAGAAACCCGGGCGTAAAACGAATGCCCGGTTTTTTTATGTTTATCCGCTATGTTGTATTGTTTGGTGAGCTCTAACAGAAATCGTTTATGCGCTGCTGGAGGCCGAAGATCAATGGCTTTTAACATTTCCATTCTTCTATCTACTAAATTTAGTATGAAAACACGCCGCCCTCTGATTTAGTTTAATTGCTGATCTGCCTAAAAAATTACGTTATTTTCGTGCAAAAAAATAACGAGTTATTTTCAAAACATGAGTTTCTTGACAAAGCAGTTCCTTTAACATAATATAATAAAGGAACGTATGTTCTGTTTTTGGTCAAATCTTTCTTTCAATCTACAGCAAAAATTTATATAATCTTTTATAAGTCCTGCGGTAATATGTCAAGGTGAAAAATCATAGAAATTGGAAATTCCCTTGTCCGATGATCCGAAAAAAGGCAATACTGAAGAAACCCAGTATTGGTACATGTAATAAACTGGGTCTAAAGGT